>JBGPLR010000047.1:0-12015 GCA_041486545.1 Terriglobia bacterium | reverse complement strand
CTGAGACCGAATAGAAAGTAAGTTTGATCTTTTGCTTCGTCGGCAGCGCGGCGCAGCAGCCAGCGGTTGCGCCCGGGATCGAACTCACAGCGCGCGTAGTGCCCGGTGGCCAGCAGGTCAGCGCCGATCTGCCGCGCGGTAAGCAGCAACTGGTCAAACTTCAGATGGTTATTACACAGGCTGCACGGGATGGGCGTTCGTCCGGAGAGATACTCCTGGACGAATGGACGCACCACGTCGCGCTCAAAGCGCTCCTCGTGGTTGACCACGTAGTACGGAATGTCCAGGTCCTGGGCGACGCGGCGCGCGTCGTAAACGTCTTCAATCGAGCAGCAGCGTCCCTGCACCTGCTCCGGCATGCCTTCGCGTCCGGCCAGGCGGCGCTGGTTCCAGAGCTGCATGGTCAGACCCACCACGTTGTAGCCTTCCGCGCGCAGCATGGCCGCCACGGTGGACGAATCCACCCCGCCAGACATTGCTACCGCAACCGTTTCGGTTGCGGCGACGGCAACCGTTTCGGTTGGGGCTACTGCAACCGTCGGGGCCGCGCCCGTCTCGGAGCCAGCCACCGGGGCTGCGCCGATTGCGTGGGCCACGGGCAGGGTCTCATCGGACATGGGAAATCGTGACATGAAGAATTTGGATGCTCTCATCCGGAGAGAGTCTTAACCATTATAGATAACCACCGCCTTGTCTGGCTTGCCGGCGATAAGGATTGGTTGTTGAACCAGCCGGCTTCGGCCAAACTTTAGCGTTCTCTAATGATTTGGCTCTAATACTCGGTACTTTGGGGTGTTGCCAAAGCTCCTAAATAGCATACAATCGTGCCAACTTCTGAAGGGCCAGTCCCAGGCACATTGCGAGAGGGCAAAGCAGTATTGAGGGAGCCAATGCACGAATCCGGCACGAAAGCTGGGACGTCGCCCTCTGCCCCCGGGCCGTCAGCAACGTTGGAAACTGAGGTCGCCGAGCTTCGCCGCCAACTGGCGATGGTCTCCTCCCTTGCGCCGAATCTGCCTGCTGCCGCCGCGCCTCCGCGGGAAGATCTGGCGCTCAGCGAAGCGCGCTACCGGGCCCTGCTGGAGCTGTCTCCGCAAATCGTCTGCCTCACTGACGCGGAAGGCAATGCCACCTACAAGAACCAGTTCTGGTATGACTTCTCCGGGATGACCATGGCAGCGTCCTTGGGGAGAGGCTGGCAAGCCGCCATCCATCCTGACGATGCGGAGCGGACCGGGCAGACCTGGATGGCCGCGGTTGCTTCCGCTTCTCCCTACGAGAATGAACATCGCCTCCGCCGCGCTGACGGCCAATATCGCTGGCATCTGGCGCGCGCTCTTCCGCTAAAAGACAGCACGGGGAAGATCGTAAAGTGGCTGGCCATTTCCGTGGACATCCATGACCGCAAGATGGCCGCCTCTGCCGTAGCGGAAGCCGAAGAGCGGCTGCGCATGGTCATGGACTCGGCGGGCCTGGGCGCGTGCGACTATTTCCCCCAGACCGGCCATATGGAATTTACCCCACACACTTATGAGATGCTCCGCGTGTCTCCCGGCACTGAGGCATCTCTGGCGACCATGCTTGGTTGCGCCCATCCCGATGACCGCGCTTCCATCCAGGCCGTCCTCGGAGGCCTTCTGGGAGGCGGCGTTGGCGGCGATTACGAAATTGAACACCGCATCGTCTGGCCCGACGGGACCATTCGCTGGGTGCTCTGCCGCGGTCGTTGTGTTTTTCCCCAAGGCGGACCGCCCCGGCTCAGCGGTGCGGTGATAGACATTACGGAGCGCAAGCAGGCCGAACTGGACCGCGCCAAGCTCACTGCCGCCGTGGCTGAAGCCGAAGAGCGTCTCCGCTTTGTGGTGGAAGCTGCCGGTGTAGGTGGCTGCGACTACTATCCCCAGAGCGGCAAGACCGTGTGGTCCGGACGCAGTCATGAGATTCTCCGTCTGGCTCCCGGCGTGGAGCCCAGCATGGCAGCTTTTGTGGATCGCATCCATCCTGAGGACCGTCCACACATCGAGCATGAAATTCATCGCCTGCTGGAAAACGGCGCCAACAGCGAATACGACGTTGACTATCGCATTGTGGATTCCGATGGAACCATCCGCTGGCTTCTCTCCAAGGGCAAGTGTTTCGTCTCCAGCCCTGACGCCAATGGCGACACTACCCGGCTTTGCGGCGTGATGCTGGACATCACCGAGCGCAAGCACGGCGAGCAAGAGCGCGCCATGCTGACCACCGCGGTCCAGAACAGCCCTGATTTCATCGGCATCGCTGATCGCGAGGGCAACGTCCTCTTCCTAAACCATGCTGGGCAAAGAATGACCGGCCTGCAAGATGACGCCGCAGCCCGTAGCAAGAAAGTTTTTGACTTTCTCTTCCCTGAAGAGCGCGCGATCTTTGAACAGCAGATTCTCCCGGCCATCAACGCTGGGCGGGTGTGGGAAGGCGAGTTCCGGATGCGTAATTTCGTCTCGGGAGAACCTGTCCTGATGGATACCCGCGCTTTTGGTATTTTTGACTCTTCCGGTTGGCTCACTCATATCGCCACTGTGAGCCGCGACATCGCAGAGAAAAAGAAACTGGAAGCGCAGCTTCACATGGCGCAAAAAATGGAAGCTGTGGGGCAGTTGGCCGGCGGCATCGCCCACGACTTCAACAACCTGATGACCATTATCCGCGGCGCCACTGAGGTCCTGGAAGAACGCATGGAAAAGGAGAACGGCTCGCGCAGCCGGCCGGTGGTCAAAGAGATCCATGACGCCGCGGTGCGCGCTTCCGCTCTCACCGAACAACTGCTGGCCTTTGGCCGGCGCCAGATGGTCCAACCGCGCGTGCTGAACGTGAATCAGGTGGTTCTGGGCGCGCAAGACATGCTGCGGCGGCTGGTCGGCGAAGATATTTCCATGAATGTGCATTTGGAAGACGGCTTGTGGAACACCTGGATGGACCCTGTCCAGATAGACCAGATCCTGCTGAATCTGGCGGCCAACGCGCGCGACGCCATGCCTCGGGGCGGCGCCATCACTATCCGCTCCCGCAACCACGTCCTGACAGAAGCCCCCGCCGGCAATGCCTGCATGAAGCCCGGGCAGTACGTTTCCTTGTCTTTCTCCGATACCGGCTCAGGCATGGACACGTCAACTCTTAGCCACGTTTTTGAACCCTTCTTCACCACCAAGGAGCGCGGCAAAGGCACCGGCATGGGATTGGCCACGGTTTACGGAATCGTCCAACAGTGCAGTGGACACATCACCGTGCACAGCGCGCCAGGTCAAGGTACGGCGTTTACTCTGACCCTTCCCCGCGCTATAGAGGACGCCGTCAAGCAACCCGATAGTCAGCAGCAGCAGCCAATGAACGGCGACGAAAAGATACTGCTGGTGGAAGACGAGCCCAGTTTGCGCGACTTGGTGGCCGAATACCTCCGCGAGCGCGGATACACCGTTCACACAGCCGCCAACGCCGGCGAAGCCATGCAGGTGGCCTATGCCCACTCGATTGACTTGCTGATTACCGACCTGGTGATGCCCGGCGAGAGCGGCGAAAAGCTGGCCGCTACCATGCTCGCGCGGCAGCCGGACTTGGCGGTGATTTTTATTTCCGGATACGCCGAGCACGCCGCCCTGAATGAAGCTCTGCGGCAACCCCACGTGCTCTTTCTGCAAAAACCATTCCGCTTCCATGCCTTGTTGAGCACAGTCCGCCAGGCCATCAGCAGCCGCAAGACGCAGCGCAAATTCCCTGCCTGAACTTCGCCGGAGTCGAACGGCTCAGAAGATCCGCAACGGAACTCGCCCAGCAGATGCGCATCAGCGTTTCGCGGTCCGGCGCAGCACTTCCAGGATTCCCGTCAGCAGCATGGCCGGAGTGGGCGGACAGCCGGGAATATATGCGTCTACGCGAAGGAGTTTGTCCAGCGGACCGGAGACCGCATGGCTGGCGGCGAAGATTCCTCCGCTGCATCCGCAGGCGCCTACGGCCACCACCAGTTTGGGCGCGGGCGTGGCTTCATACGTCTTCTTGACCGCCACCGCCATGTTGCGCGTGACCGGACCGGTGACCAGCAGCATGTCCGCGTGCTTGGGCGACGCGACAAAATGAATGCCAAACCGCTCCAGGTCGTAGTACGGGTTGGTCAAGGCCGCAATCTCCGCCTCGCATCCGTTGCACGAACCCGCATCCAGCTCTCGGATATTCAACGCGCGGCCCAGCAACTGGAAAATCTCCTGGCAGGCTTCCGGCGCGCTGGTGCGAATCTCGACCTCAGCGCCGCGCTCGCAATCGAAATAGCGAAGCAGTTCCTGCCGCGATCCGCCGCAACCAGCAACACGCTCCGCCGGAGAAAACGCCGCGTGCTCAAAGCAGCGTCCGCAGCCGATGCATTTGCCGTAATCCAGGCACAGCAGTTCTTGGTCGCGCGGCTTGGCCATGGCCAGGGCCGCCGTCGGACAAACTTCGCACGCCTGCCGGGCCATCTCCGGCGTAAGCTTGGCGGCGTTGACTTGAGGCATGCGGCCGCCTTCCGCGCGCCCCAGCAGCTCTTCCACCGTCACCAGGCGGTTGGGAGCTTTCAAGCTGCGGTGGATCACGTCAAAGATCATCGGTCACTTCCGGAGTAAGAAAGATTGAAGCTCTTGTTGATCAGGGGAAAGTCCGCGATCACGTTGCCGATTACCGCGTGCGGCAGCGCCGGCCAGTTCTGGAACGATGGCGACTTGATAGAGCACCGTTGCAGCTTGCCGCCCTCGCCTTTCACCCAATACAACAACTCGCCGCGCGGCGACTCCACAGCCGACCAGCCTTCGAACGCAACCGCCGGCGGAACATCCGCGCGAATTGGTCCCGACGAAAGCCAGCCCAGCGCGTCCGCCAGCAGCCGTGCCGAAACAACAACCTCTTCGATGCGAACCCGCGCGCGGGCCAGCACGTCACCGTAGGCCAAGCAAGGAACGTGGATTGGCAATTCGCCGTACGCTCCATACGGATGGTCGCGACGCACATCTCGATTGGCGCCACTTGCCCGCGCCACCGGTCCCACCACCGCCAGGTCTTCCACCACAGAGCCCGGCAAAACACCTGCGCCTTCAAAGCGGCCCTGGACTGACGGCCGGTCAAGAATGGTGTTGGCGATCTTGGCAAACTCGCTCGCGGCCTGGGCCACCGCGTTGCTCAGGACTTCCGCGGCGGCGGGAGCAATGTCGCGCACGACTCCGCCGGGCACGGCAATTCCTTTCCAGAAACGCGTGCCCACGGCGCGCGCGCTGGCCTGCATCAGGTCTTCTTTGATGCGGCTGCAATACGCCGAGGGCAGCACAAACGCAACGTCGTTGGAAAGCGCCCCCACGTCGGCGATGTGGGAGATCATTCTCTCCAGTTCCAGACCGATCAGCCGGACCAGTTGCGCCTGCTTCGGCGCGACGACCGAATGCGCCGCTTCGATCGCCTGGCAATACGCCACCGCGTGAGCAAAGCAGTTGTCCCCGGAGACCGATTCGGCGATCATCTGCCCGTAAGCCACGGGCGTTCCCTGGAACAATTTCTCCGTGCCTTTATGCGTGTAGAAATGGCGCAACTCCAGATACAGAACATTGTCGCCGACCACGCTGAAACGGAAGTGTCCAGGCTCAATGATGCCTGCGTGCACCGGCCCGACCGCCACTTCGCACACTCCCTCGCCCTCCACTTTCAGGAAGTCATAGTGCTCGTCCGCCCAGGGGACCGATTGAGCGTCCGCGACCATCGGGTGCAAGCCCCGCGGCCAATTCTCATGCAGAAGCAGCGGCCGCGGATCAGGGTGGCCGGTCAGCTCAATGCCGTACTGGTCTTTGATTTCCCGCTCATACCACGCGGCGGCCGGCGTGACGGGCGTGATGGATTGCAGCGCGCCGTTTACCGTTTCCTCCAGCACGCGATAGCCTTCTCCCGGAACGTCGAGGATGTAATGCACCTTGATCGCGCCGCCGTCGGAGGAGGCAAACTCGCACACCAGGCGCGCGCCTGCCTGCAGCAGACGGGTCGCTTCGGCCACCGCCCATCCAATGCTTTGCTGTTGCGGCGTGGCGCTCATGAGGTCAATACCGCCATTGCTTGATGGATGATTTGAATCAGCGCGCTCGGCAGATGCAAACCGAGTGCTACCACGATCACCGCGCACAATGCCATGGCCGTGATCTCCGTCCTGCTCGTCCTGGTTTTCTCCGGGACCGTGGGCGCGCCGCTCAGCATTCTTTGCAACTGGAAAATCAGCGCCCCAAAACCGACCACCAGCGCCAGCAGGACGGCGGCGACCACCGCGTGCTGTTCCTGGGAAAATGCCGCGCTCAAAATCGCAAATTCACTCACAAACAGGGAGAACGGAGGCAAGCCGACAATCGCCAGCACTCCGATGATGAGAAATAGGCTGGTCCAGCGCATGCTGCGCGCCATACCGGTGATGCGCTCCAGTTGCAGTGTGCCAAAGTTTTCGCGCACGTTGCCGGCAGCGAAAAACAGCAGTGACTTGGCCGCGGAATGGTTGAAGGTATGCAACAGCGCGCCGTACAGCCCCAGCGGCACGCCAATGCCAATCCCCGTGGCGACGATGCCCATGTGTTCCACGCTGCTGTACGCCAGCAGACGCTTCAAGTCGCGCTGCACAATCATCAGCAGAGAAGCGCCGATCAGTGACAGCGCTCCAAAAATCAGCAGCATGGTGTGGCTGAAGTCCGGCCCCAGGGCGCGGACGCTGATGGCGTCATAGCGCAGCAGCGCATACATGGCACAATTCAGCAGCGCGGCGGAAAGCATGGCGCTGATGGGCGAAGGAGCTTCCGCATGCGCGTCCGGCAGCCAGCTGTGCATGGGCACAAACCCAACCTTGGTTCCGTATCCCACCGCCACAAACAGGAAAGCGAGTTTCACCAGGTTGGAGACATGGCCCATACCCTTCGCGGCTTTCATCAGGGCCGTCCAGTCCAGCGCGGAAGGCGCCGGCACTCCAGAGCGCGCCGCTGCCAGATAAAGCGCGATGGTCCCGAACAGCGCGAACGCGATTCCCACGGTGCAGACCACCAGGTATTTCCATCCGGCTTCCACCGCGCCTTCCGTGTTGTAAAAGCCCACCAGCAACGCCGACGCCAGCGTGGTGGCTTCCATCATGATCCACAGCAGGCCCAGGTTTTCCGCCAGATATGCTGACAGCATGGCGAAGATGAATAGGAACGTCAGGCAGTAAAACCAACGCGGCGAAGAGAACCTGCCCGCCGGCACATGGCGCAGGTAGTTGACCGAATAAAGCAGCGTCACCAGAAAAACAAAGGCCAGTCCCAGGAGGAAGAGAGACGTCAGCCCGTCGGCGCGGAAGTAATGTCCCCATCTGATCGCCCTGTCTAGAGGCTCGGCCGTAATGGGCAGCCAGTGGACCTGAAGCACCACGTTCAGAAGCAGGGCAACTTCCACACATCCGCCGGCTACGGCCACCGTGGTCGCGCGGCGTCCATCACTGAACGCCAGCACCAGGGCCGCCATCACCACCGGAAGAATCAATGGAAGCAGGAGGGTCATCGCTTATCCCCGCAACTTTCGCAGCTTGGAAACGTCCAGGTGGTCAAAGGTTTCGCGAATGCGGAAGGTGAAGATACCCATCAGGAAAACGCCCATCACCAGATCAAACACAATGCCGATCTCGATCACCAGCGGCATTCCGAAGGTAGTGGTCAGCGCGGCCATAAAGATTCCGTTTTCCAGGACCAGCAGGCCCAGAATCTGCATCAGCGCTTTGTTGCGGCTGGTCATGAGGAAACAGCCGGTCAGAATGATGGCCACCGCGGCCGCCAGAGGGTCGCGGGCCACGTTCAAGTCTTTGGCGTAGGACTGGACCGCGGAGAAAGCAATAAAGATCAGCACCACGGTGATGAACACCGAGCTGGCCGGAGAAATGGATGCGTTCACGTCGCGCGAAGTATGCAGCTTCTTGATCAGCCGGAACAACGCGAACGGAATGGCGATGGCCTTGATCAGGGCCACCATGGCGCCGATCACAAACGCTTCCGCCGACCAGTGCAGGTAGGCGATGGCCAGCACCTGCGCTGCTATCACCGCAGACTGCAAAGCAAAAAGCGAGACGCAGGCGGAAATGCGTCGCGAGCCGGCCAGCAGCAGCAAGGTAAGAAAAATCAGCACAGAGGATGAGCTGATGGCCTGGCTGGCGGCAAAATTGATGATCTTCATGTTCATGGTTGCCTTCTCATAATCACGGTAAACACAATTGCCAGGATGGAAAGCGCCGTGGCAATGCCGAAAAACTCCGGCACGGCATACATGCGCAGCTTGGCGACCGAACTTTCAAGCACGGCAATCGCCACCATGGCAACCGCCAGTTTCGCCAAATACAACGCCAATGACAGCGCGACCGTCCCCACCGTCAGGCTGGTCGCCATTCCCCACGGCGCAAACAGGGCCACCAGCAGCGCGATCAACAGATTGAGTTTGATGGCCTGTGCCCATTCCACGAACGCCAGGCTTGGCCCTGAATATTCCAGCACCATGGCTTCATGAAGCATGGTGAGTTCCAGGTGCGTCGCAGGATTGTCCACCGGCATGCGCCCGGCCTCAGCAATGGCCACAAAAAGCAGCGCCGTCAGCGCCAGCACGTGGACCACCGAGATGTTGAAAAAGCTCTGCGCGCCGGTCCAGGCGACAATCGCGCCCAGGCTCCCGGCCTTCGCCGTCAGGGCCAGCGCCATCAGCGAAAGCACCAGCGGCGCTTCCGCCAGGACTGACACCATGGCTTCACGGCTGCCGCCCATCCCGCCAAAGCTGCTGCCTGAATCAAAAGCGCCCAGCACCATCTGGAAACGCGCAAAAGCCAGCAGGTAAACCAGCAGAAAATAATCGGCGTTAAACGCGAGCACGCCGGTGGAAGCCACCACCGGCACGAATGCCGCAGCCGCCAGCATGAGAGCGAAACCCATGCGCGGCGCGGCGCGAAACAGCCACGAAGCCGAGGCGGGCGCCAGGTCTTCTTTGCGAAACAGTTTTCCCAAGTCGGCATACGGACGCCAGATGCTGGCGCCACGCCGCCGCTGCAGCTTAGCCTTGAGCCGGGCGATGATTCCTTGCACCAGCGGCGCACTCAATACCAGAAAAGCGAATTGTGCCAGCCTGAGTCCCATTTAGCGGAACCTCATCAGCACCAGCATGAAAACCAGGGCCAGGAAGATGTAGAGCAGGTACCACTGAATGTTTCCCGTCTGCAGGCGGCGCAACTGCTGCGCTGTCGCCATAATGGCGTCCACCACCGGACGGTACAGCAGCCGTTCATACGATAACGTTCGCGTGGAACGGTAGGAAATCGTTTTGGGGAAATACGGGCTGTCCGCGGGAGTAGTGTCCAGCTTGCGGTCGGCCCGATAGACCGGCGAAAAGACAATGCGAATCGGCTTGGAAAACGAAGTTGCCGTGTATTGCATCCGCGCTGTCAACTGGGCCATGCCGCATCCCCATGTGGGAGCCAGGCGAACCACCGCGCGGACCAACCACACCGCGGCGGCGCCGGCCAGAACCACGACCGCAACTTTTTGGATTCCCGTGGCGATCGCGGCAATGCCGGCGAAGTCCCCGCCCGGAGCCAGCATTACCGTCACTTCCCACAGCGGACGCAGCACCAGCATCGGCATCACGCCAATCACCAGGCACGCACCCGCCAGCACGCCGAGAGGCAGCAGCATGGAAAACGGCGGATTCTCCGGCGAATCAGTTTCTGCTTGCCGCGGTCTTCCCAGAAACGCAGTCCCGAACGTATTGGCAAAGCAAGCTGCGGCCAGCGCGCCGGTCAACGCCAGCACGCCGGCCATCAGCGGAAGCAGAAGCTGAGGCAAAGTCTGGGACACCTGTCCGCCAGCCAGAAATCCTTGGAAGGCCAGCCACTCGCCGATGAACCCGTTGAACAGCGGCAACCCGGCGATGGAGACACAACCCACCAGCACAAAAAGCCCGGTCATCGGCATGGTCTTCAAGAGTCCGCCGAGCTGGTTCAATTTGAGCGAATGCGTCCGGTAAGCAATGGCGCCGGCTCCCAGAAAAAGCAGGTTCTTAAAGATGGCGTGGTTGAGCGAGTGGACCAGGGCCGCCGTCAGCGCCAGGGCGGCAAACGCGGGCGCTCCGTTGGCGCGGCAGAGCATGGCTGCGCCAATCGCCAGATAAATGATGCCGATGTTCTCCACGCTGGAGTACGCCAGAAGCCGCTTGAGGTCGGTCTCCAACATCGCGTAGAGAATTCCCAGGACCGCCGACGTCGCGCCCGCAGCCAGCACTAGGTATCCGCCCCAGTCCGGCCCGCCGGAAAGAAAATCAAATACAAAGCGGAGAAAAACGTAGACCGCCGTTTTCAGCATGATGCCGGACATCAAGGCGGACACCGGCGTGGGCGCGATGGGATGCGCCCTCGGCAGCCAAACATGCAGCGGAATGATTCCGGCTTTGGTCCCAAAGCCGAAAAAGGCAAGCAGAAAGATCGCCGCTTTCTCCGCTCCCGGCATGGTCTGGGCCGCGGCCCGGATCGCGGCGAAGGTGAGCGACGGAGCATGCGGCGCAAACAACAGAAATGCTGACACCACCAGAGCCGCCCCGGCATGCATGGTGAGCAGATAGAGGAAAATGTCGCGCCGTCGCTCCTCGGCGTCGCCTTCCAGAAAAATCAAGCCGGCGGAAAGCACGGTCATGAGTTCCCATCCGGCAAAAAAGGCGAATACCGTGGCGCTGCTCACCACCATGGCCATGGAGAGCAGGAACAGCGGCAAAAGCACCCAGTACCACGCGGCTCGTGCTGGCTCGTAGTGGTGCTCAATGTATCGGAAGGAATAGACAACGGCCGGTATGGAGACGGCGCACACGATGAACAGAAAAAAACCGCTCAACCGGTCCAGCGAAAACAGAAATCGAAGATCCGGGAGAGGGCTAAAGAAAGAGAGATCGAAGTTGACGGGCGTTCCGTACACCCAGGCGCTGATGGCCAGGACGGTTCCGCTGGCCAGCGCCAGAACGGTACTGCATGCGGCGCTCAGCCGTAACGCCTTACCCGCGCTGCCGGCGATGTGCGACCAGCCCGCCAGCAATGGCGCTGCGATGAGCAAACTGAATAGGCCGCTGAATGCAATCAACATGAAACCGGCATCCTCTTAATCAGAAAACCTAGTCAAAAGCCAGCCATCCGGACCGGGGAAAGTTGATCGCCGGTCATCGTGGGCTCACCGATGAAACGTCGAGCTGGGTCAGCATGTCCTGTACGCTGACCAGTTGGTTGTTGAAAATTTCCCTGGCGGCATCCAGCAGCCGGAAGATCGCGCGGTCGCGGATGGAATAGAAAACGCCCTGGCCTTCCTTTCTTCCCACCACAATGTTGCGCCCCCGCAGCTGCGCCAATTGTTGCGACAACGTGCTCTGCTCCACGCCCAGCCGCGCGCATAAATCGTTGACGCCGATTTCACCGTCCCGGAGCGCGTCAATAATGCGGATGCGCAGAGGATGCGCCAGGGCCTTGAAAAATTCCGCCTTGAACCTGGCCAGCTCGGAGGCGTCAATACTGGTTTTTTTTGCTCGAGGCATGGTGGCCGCTTTGAAGATCACATTATTATATATGGATATTACGATATATAGTTACGAAGGGCCCGGGGCCTGCCAGGATAATCATCTGCTGCAAGACGTCAGCCTGTTGGGCTGCGCTCGCGACCCGAACCGAATTGATTCGGACAGGGATGATGTCGCCCGCCTATCTGGTGTGCTGCTTCTGGAAAACCGGAGAGATCTCGCGCAGCCGTCCCACCGCTTCAGGAATCACCTGGATGGCAAAATCGATGTCCTCGCGCGTCGTCTGTTTGCCCAGGCTGACGCGGATGCTCGACCGCGCGCGCTGGTGCGGTAGCCCCATGGCCAGCAGCACGTGCGAAGGTTCAATCGCGCCCGACGAACACGCCGCGCCGCTGGAAACCGCCAGCCCTTTCAGGTCCAGGGCAATCACCAGGGCTTCGCCTT
>JBGPLR010000046.1:0-12050 GCA_041486545.1 Terriglobia bacterium | reverse complement strand
GCTGAGGGTCACAGCTTTTGCCAAGTACCAAGTGCCAACTACCAAATACCGCTTTCGTGCCATTGGCTGCTCTTTTTCAAAGAACGATATTCGCTTTCCGCCCTGGGACGGTGCTTGCTAAACCTAGCATATTTCCGAAAGCGAAACAATCACGAAAAAGGCCATCTTGACAAGCCAAGTTTGTGGTAGTGTTCATTTTCGGGCAGTAATTCCCATGGACCTGCAGCTAAGACCTGTTTGGACATGGGCGACGCTCCCAGTTGCCAAGCCTGCGGAGCGATCGTGACCATGAACAGGAGCATCTAAAGGTGTATGAGTTGTGGGAGCACGAGCGGGTGTAGTTAAACCAAGAATGGATTTAGCTAAGCCCGCCGAAGGCGGGCTTTTGTATTTTTGAGAATAGGAAATTGTGCAGTTCGCGATTGCGACGCGCGTGAGATTGCGCGCAGAATTTGTGGAAGTGGTCGATGCCATACAAGACAACTGAGGAACTCGAGAAACAATACGAGCACGATACTACTTTTAAGGATCGTGTAGCCAAACTTTTCGCGGTTAGAATGCTGTATCGCGAAGCTCTCAGATCCGAGACTTTCGAGCCAACCCAAGAGCTGACTGAGGCGCTTGGGTTCACCGATCAAGGGGGCCGCCTAATAACGACCGCCATGAAAGAGTTTGGCTGCTCTGCCGAATCCGCTAAATTTTGTGTGTTTCTTTTGCTCTTTCACCACGGATTGCTGGTAGATGTGGAGAAGACCAAGATCGCAAGGATTTTGGGTAGTCTCTCTCAGGACATCCTTTCTCGCAAGATAGTCTATCCATGGCTATTTGACAGCGTTTTGTATGATCGGGCGTTCGCGGATTTGGCGCAAAGGCCACAAGAGCTTTCCACGCAGCAAACCGAAGATCTGCTTTCTGGCACCCCGACCGGAGTATTCCAGGTGGGACACTTCACGGTCGGTCCTTTCGGAGTCGTGCAATCGGATGAAAGACGCTGGTTTCCTCCTCGATCCGATCTACCTCTATATCATTGCGAAGATCAGATGTGCGGGGACATGCACGTCGCCGAGTTGGCTCAGCTGGATACCAAGCATCAGAACATTGTCAGCGGGTTGCGTACGATCTTAAACACCGAGGAGGGCCCTGTTTCGCAATGGCGTCCATGGATAACTGGCTTGACTACCCACCCACACTGGTACGACGACTTTACCCTCGCGAATCTCGTTTGGCTGCTTGGGGAGGGTTTTTCTCACAACGAGATGATGGTTATTTGCGAGCAAATCATATCAAGGGGTAAGCATGTTGTCAGGGGGAAGATCCCCGAGAGCTTTAGTGGGTTGTTTGCTGCTAAGAGCTCAGAGATCGTTTCGAAGCTTTCTAAGCCGCAACTGCTGCAGGTCAGCCTCATTAGCACCGATAAAACCATCGCAGCCGTAATCGATGATTTGGTTACTGATCAAAAGCTTAAGATTCCTATCACCGAAGTCCGAACGCTAGTTGCGGCTGCTCCAGCGCCGTCTTGGACTGGGGCCGTGCCAGAATGTTCCGATTTGGGGATAAGGGTGATCGGCCGAGGAGCCGCGTCGAACCCCCTCGCTCGGCTGAAACGCCTGATTTTGGAGATTCACAAATCTGAAGATGCCCAAGCTCAATTGAAGTGGTCACTTCGGCAGATTCCAGGCTCGACCATAGGGGACCAGTTGGAAGCTCTGATGTGCGCGGAAACCCCAGGAAAACTCTTGCGGAACATGATCGTAAGTAACATATCAATGTTGAAGTCCGCTCTGTCTCGTCTCCGGGCCGAACACCTAGTTCTTCCTAACACTGAAGCGGACGAGACTTTGTTTGTTCAAAAGCTCCTGTGGAAACTCGGATTCGGGAAGACTCAATTTGAATCTTCGGTCGCGCAGTTCTGGGACAGACTGAAGAGGTTCGAGCAGGTGGTATCTTCGGCTAAGCAAGAGGACGAGTCCTGGGTTTCCGCCGTTCGGAGCGTTGGAGTTAATCTCTTCGTGAGTTTGGAGGAGCTTCTCAACAACGCACTAGCGTTTTTGTGCTGGGTTTTCCTGACTGATCCTCTATCGGACGCTCACATATACAACAGCAAGAGGGGTAGGACGCTAATCGCTAAAGAATTGAGCGGATTGGTGGAAACTGAAAAGGGAGTTGTGACTTATGATCCGGGCGGGAAGAACACCATGTTCCCACTTATTGTGGGATTCAGCGCACTTGCGAAGCGCATCCAGCGCGTTATCGATGCAGAGAAAGAATCACGAGAAGCCCAGGCTGCTTTTCGCTCATTACTATGAAGTAAGTTCTCTCCAACTCTTCCCGTATAAGCACGACGCTTACGTATGTGATGCAACTGCTTCAGATATTGAACTCATAATGGGGACATGCAACGAAACGACGGTCAAGCTTCAACAAAGCAGGGTATTCGAAATTAGAAATAAGCTGGAGCACAACAATGAGGAGATACCAAGTGCAAAAGAAATGGGGAAGTCCATTGAATTGGTGTCTGAGGTTGTGACTACATTGCAGGATCTTGGCCTGATTCCGGTGATTTTTGCAACTAAAGCCGTTCAATCAGATGCTTTTGATAGGACATGGGTAGTCAGCGAAGACGGATTAGGGCGGGAGATCAAGTGGCATCCCTCGCCTGCGCTGAAGGCGATCAGATCACTACCGGAAATCACCGAACCTCAAATCATCATTCCGGGTTTTCGCATACCCGAGACAAACGAGCCGTTGAGGTTTGAGGTTGAGGAGGACTCCGAATATACGAAGATGTGGCAAGACTATCCGAAGCACGGGAGCCGCGAGGCTCCGAAAGATATTGAAAAAGTTTCAGCAGCAGTTCCAGTGAGTAGTGAGGAGAGTCCTCAATCGCGGAATAGTGGAGTCACCGGAACATCTGACCCACAGCCAGTGGGCCCGTCTGTCCCACACGACACACGCGTGTGATTTTCTTAGCCGAGTGCCCCAGGCTCGGGCCCTTTCTGCCCCCTTACGACACAAACGGGTGCCCCGTTCCTTTGCGGAGCAAAGGGCGGGAGATAGATGCCCTGTCCCTTTGAATGCTTTTTGCGCGCTTTGCTGCGCGCTAGCCTTCGGCAGAGCGGAAGTTCACACCTTTGGACTGAAGTCCAAAGGTGTGGGGGAAGGGGCCGCATTATTCGTGGCAGGGCCTTTGCGGCACTGAGCAGCACTGCGGCATCTGCTTGTGGCGTGAAGGCGAGTGTCAGGACCTGACTTCAGTCGTGCCGTAAAGAAACGTTTACGCAAGACTTCCTTACTGCCGTCAGGCTCGCGCGCAGTGCAAGCGGAGCGCCTCAGTCTTCTTGCTTCGACGGCTCTTTGGGCTGGTCATGAAGCGGCTGCTGCTCAACGGCCCAATCCTCGCATCTGACTTGCACCCCGCTGGACTGAAGTGCAGCGGCCTCCGCGTGAATATCCATCTTCCCAATCCAACTGGTTTCGTCTACACTCTGACAGCCAACACTCTGACAACTAACCATGACCGTAGACTTTCAATTCACCCTGGATGACTATCGCAAGGCGTTCCGGGCCCATTACAGGAAGGGCGCGTCAGCGTTTATTCGCTGGATGCTGAGACTGTGTCTGGTGGCGGGGATACTATTCCTCCTGATCGGGGTACTGTTTGTTCTTACCGGACAACGCGCGCTGAACGTCGTCCTTGCGCCGTTCATTTTGGGAGCGATCTGGCTCTGGATCGGCGCCGGCGTTCCTTATCAGCTTTCCGCCAGAAAACAGTTCGCCAGGAATCCGATCTTGCGTGAGCAACGGCGTGTTGAATTCAGCGACGACGGGGTTAAAACTGATGCCGGCATTGCCAGCAGCCAGCTCAGTTGGAAGGCCTACCTGCGCTACGTGGAATCGAAAGATTCATTTCTTCTTTACACGTCGCCGGCCTGTTTTGTGATTGTGCCGAAGCGGGTCTTACAACCTGAGCAAGTGAATGAGCTCAGGCAACTCCTTCAGACTAATGTTGGGAAGGCCGTTGCCGTAGCAGTGCGCTAGTCTAGCTTGCCGTGTGCCCGCCTATTCCAACGAGATCCCGGGTGGTCCATCCTTCGCGAGAGAAGCAATTGGCGACTAGCAACTGGCAGCTAGCCAAACCAACGATGACGCGTCCCTATGATTCTTGCTCCGCGCCAGAACTACGCGCCGTCTCCGGCCGGATTCAACTCGTTCATCCGCTGGGCGCGGAAGAACTCGACGCGCTCGAGAAAGCGGTCCCACGGAAATGCCTCACCGGGATCCCTGTGCGTGCTTTTTTTGAAAACGTCGGTGACCTGAACGTGCCCCACAAAGCCTTGAGTCTTCAGGTCAGCCAACTCCGCGTTGGTCAAGTGCTTGACCGGGATTTCGTACTTCAAACAATACTGCGCCGCCGCGTTGGCTGCGTTCTCCAGCACCGCCGTGCTGTAGGCATCTTGCCAGTTCTCCGCCGTCTGGGCGGCCCTTCCGGCCAGTTCCAGGTGAATGCCGTCCTGATTGGCGCCGGGCGCGGCGAACGCTATATCGTTGTCCTTCACGCACTGGAATATCGCCTTGTTGTCGATACACAGATGCGCAGAAGCCTGCTTGGTTTCAGGGCGATTGGCAAAGTCATTCGCAATATCTTTGGCGATCCCGTCTCTTTCCGGGACCTCCATCGTGTGAATGACGATCAGCCTGACGGGCCGCGGGCCGGCGTTAAACGGCCGAAAGAAACGGGCCTGGATGAATGGAAAGTTATCAGTTTCCGGTCCCATGTTCGCATCCTCCTTTGCACCGGCGGACCTCTGTCGCCGGCCACGTGGCTAAAGCGGAACCCTTGCGGGGAGCATACTACACTCCATCATTTTGCGTCCCGCAAACCTGCGTGCCATCCCAGCCCTGGCAGTGGACATAAAGCGCGGGTCCGGTCAAGGTTCGATCGCCCTTGCTCATCATCCCTCTTCAGGGGGTAGTATCAAAACCGCCACGCTTAGCAAGCCGTCTGACGGAGAGCTTGACGATTGTGCTTGCCATGCTGATTGCCACTGAATGAAAAGAACGTTTAAATGCGGCCGTTCCCTGTAGGACACTAGAGGCTTTTCGATTAAATTTTAAGTCTCTGGCCCCGGGCGCCCACCTATCCCTCACGTAAATCCTGGGTGGCCCATCCTTCGCGACATCGCACATAAGCAGTCTTGCGTCGCACAGAGTGGTCTTTAATGCTCAGACAGCGCTTAGACCTGGCGGGTAAAGTTAGAGATGAGCACGCACCTCTCGGCTCCACAGCAAACTAAATCTTTTGCGCAGCGGAGATTGGCCGTGATCAAAGAAGGAAGAAGAACAAAAATGCGAGTGCAAAGGTATTTGAGTTCGCTAGCGTTGATAGCGGCCATGGCTGGCCCGGTGGCTCTTGGCGCTTCTGCGCAAGAGCGCCGCGACGATGACCGCGGCCGTCCGGCGGTGCAGATCAGGGTCTATGACCGCCACCACCGCGATTACCACAATTGGGATGACCACGAATCCCGCGCTTATGTCCGGTGGGAAACGGACAATCGTCGCCGGCATCGTGAGTATGCCCGCCGTCAGCGCGCCGAACAAAACCGGTATTGGGCCTGGCGTCACAATCATCCCGATCGCGACTAGCCAGCAGGCCCGGCACCTCAGGACATGAGTGGTCTATTCTGCTCAGACAGCGCCTGGGCCCGGGAGGTAAGGTTAGAGATGAGCACGCACCTCTCCGTTACGGAAAGCCTGAGCAAAGCTTGGCGGGCGCGGAGCGCGAGTCCGTGATCAAAAAGGAAAACAAACAAACATGCGAGTACAAAAATATCTAACTTCGCTGATTTTGATTGCGGCCATGGCCGGCCCAGTGGCTTTTGCGGCGTCTGCCCAGGAAGGCCGTCGCGACAACGATGACAAAGACCACAAGATGCACCGGTACTATGATCGCAAGCACCGTGATTACCATGAGTGGAATGAACGCGAATCCCGCGCTTATGTTCGCTGGGAAACCGACCAGCATCGCCGGCATCGCGAGTTTCATGAGCGCCATAACAGAGAACAAGTCCGCTATTGGACCTGGCGTCACACCCATCCCGATAACGACTAAGATCGGAACCAGCGCCGGCGCGGATGGGTCACTCCAGGCCATCTCGCCGGTCGCGTACACCAGTCTTTTATCCTGCACGAAAATTGCGGGCACCCATTCTTGCGGAGAAGTTAGTTTCTTAGCTTCGACCGCGAGGTGGGATTTCGTTTTGATGCCAACCCAGCAGTTGGCAATTGGCGGTTAGCAACTGGCCAGCTGAACGCTCCGCTTTGCGCACTCAGTCAAACCACTCGATCTCATGCACATCATGCGCGGGGACTTGCGCAAGCACTTGGCGGAAGGCCGCATCAATCACCTCCATGGGAGTGGTGCATTCACTCGATATCCTGATGTCTGACTCGTAGACGTAGGCATCGTCTTTGCGGCCGGGAAAATCGCAAATGCGGATGCGCACTCCGGGGAAAGGCCGGCACGCCAGGTAGTCGCCGTACCAGTAGGAGTCGCCGATGTGCCATTCCCAACCGCCGATTTCGCTCAGGCGGGCTTGAAGGTTGCCCGTGCTGGAGTAATCGCACGAGAAGGCGTAGGCGCCGGTCATGATGGACATTTGTACCCCAAGCGCACAGATGGTGGCAACGCGCTTCTTTCCGGCGACGCAACACCCGCGGAATGCTGCACGGCTGGTGTGACCCCCGTCACTGTTTCCAGGGCCGTGGAGGAAGAAGATCACAAGTTAAGGTTGGCGAGAGCAGAGACACAAGTTGCCGGCATTCGCGGCGCGGGTCTCACGCTTTTCGACCGCCGGTTTGTGAGGGAGTCATGAGCAGCCCGTTGGTGGTGATCGAAAAGGCAGCGGAAACAAAGGCAACGGCGCCTCTTCAAGAAGCGGCAAGAACAGCCAGTCCAGCCCTGGTCCAGGCGGTTGTGCCGCAGCGGCCGTTGTTCTCGCAGAGCTTTGTGGAACTCAGCGGCGCAGATGCGAAACGCCGCCGCTGGAGCACCGGGACCACATTCCTGATCCAGATCATCATTCTGGCGGTCGCGGTGCTTGTGCCATTCATGATGATCGACGTGCTGCCGGCGGCCCAGCTTGCCAATTTCCTGGTGGCTCCGCCACCTCCGCCGCCACCGCCACCACCGCCACCGCCGGCCACGAAAGTGGCGCGCGTGGTGACCGAGGTCGTGAACGGACAGTTGCTCACCCCCAGCAGGATTCCCCAGAGCGTAAAGATGATCAAGGAAGAAGAAGCGCCGGTGCAGACCGGCGGCATACCCGGAGGCGTGGAGGGCGGCATACCCGGAGGTCAGTCGAACGGGGTGCTGGGATCACTGCTTCCTGTCGCGAACAGGGGCCCGGCGCCGGTGGTGGCAATGCCCAAGCGGCTCAGGGTTTCCACGGGAATCTCCACCGGTTTGCTCGTTCAGCGGGTGGAGCCGGTTTATCCCGGCGTCGCGCTGCGGGCGCGCATTCAAGGCACCGTGACCCTGGCAGCCATTATTTCCAGAGAAGGGAACATTGAAAACCTGAAGCTGATCAGCGGCCACCCGCTGCTGGTCCCCGCGGCGATTGATGCGGTCAAACAGTGGCGCTACCGCCCGTACATGCTCAGCGGAGAACCGCTGGAAGTGGAAACCACGATCATCGTGAACTTTCACGTGGACCGGTGATCGCTGGAAGATTGCATTGCAGTAAACAATCCGGCGCTTTTTAGGCGCAGACCGCCCGGGCATTCGTGGCGCTCAGCTCGCCGTCAGCACCGACGTGCAGAACGCGCAGCGTTTGGCGGCGACGGGAATTTCGCTCAGGCATTCAGAACACTTCTTGTGGGTTGGGTCAGCCGGGACGACGGCGCGGGCAGCGCGGGCCTTCCAGGCGTTCATGGGGGCCACCATGAACACGTACACGGCGCACGCCACCAGCAAGAAGCCAACCAAATCATTCAGGAAGACGCCGTAGGTGATGTCGGTTCCGCCCAAGTGCAGCTTGAAGGCGGAAAAATCCGGCTTGGACACCACGGCCGCCAGCAGCTTGTTGATGACATTGCTGACAAACGACGTGATCACCGTGCCAAACGCCGCGCCAACTACCACGGCGACTGCCAGGTCAATCACGTTGCCCCGCATGATGAATTCTTTGAAGCCTTTGAACATGGGTGCCTCCATACTTCTTGATAGGGGGAATGATACAGGAAAGGAGGAAGAAGATCGGTTGATCTGGTGATCGGGAGATCGGGCGATCTGAAGTTCAAGCCAAAACGCTTTGGCTAGCTGCCAGATGCCAGCTGCCAATTGCTAATGGCTAGTTGCTGACTGCTGAGTGCTGACTGCTGAGTGCTTGTTGCTTCCCCGGGAACATCTCACACCTTCCAAGTGTCCAATCTTCCAGCGCGCGCAAAAAACCCGAAGGGACTGCGGATGCGGTCCTGCAATGTTCAATGCGAGGAGAACACCCATGTCCATGTCTTTGAATGGGGGCGGGCGGAATGGGGGCGCGCGCCCTGCGGCGGAAATGAACGTAACGCCGCTGATTGATGTCCTGCTGGTACTGATCATCATCTTTATGGTGGTGCTGCCGGTGCACCAGCACGGAGAGAAAGCCGACATCCCTCAACCCAGCCGCAGCCAACCGGAGACGAAGCCGGACGCGCCGATCGTAGTCCAACTGCATGACATGGGTGAAGACAAGCAGCCCACGCTGAAGATCAACCAGGAAGCGGTGGCCTGGGGTGCGCTGGAGCAGAAGCTGCGTGCCATTTATCTTCTTCAAGCACGCGATCAAGCACGCAGCGAGAAGGTGGCGTTCCTGAAAGGCGATCCTGAAATTGATTTTGAGTATGTTGCCCAGGTGGTGGACATGGCCCACACGGCGGGAGCCGAACGCGTGGGACTGTTGGGCGCGAAGGGCGAGTAGCAAGAGCCGCGACTCGGGGCTACAATCCAAGGCCTGTGAGGAGTTTCCGTCATCTTCTGACGATTGCGGCCGCCACTGCATTGACTGCGGCCTTGGCGGGCGGCCAGCCGGTCTCCAAGCCAGGGACTATTCTCTGGCAAGTGGAAACCGGGGGTTGAATTTACTCCAGCCCCACGGTCCGTGGCGATCTGTTGTTCATCGGTTCATGCGCGGGCAAGTTCTACGCGCTGGATAAGAACACGGGCAAAGCAATCTGGTCTTACGATACCCGTCTGGATGGAGGCCCTCGCAGCTTTCATGGAGACCCCTTGCTGCACGAAGAGATGGTGGTAATTGCCAGCGACCGAGGCTGCGGACCAGAGGGTGGATACGTTTACGCTTTTGATCAGAACACCGGGAAGCTTCGCTGGAAGTTCAAGGCCAGCGGACCTTCCACCAGCCTGGTCGAGATCGGCGGCGCAATCGTGTTCGGCACCCGTGAAGACGAATGGCTCTCCGTGGATTTGCGGTCCGGAAAACTGAACTGGATTTTTTCTGCCACGGCGCCCGACCCGCAGTGCGAAGTCCGGAAGGGCCCGGTCACGGACGGCGTGAATGTTTATTTCGCCGCCCATGATGGGGCTATCTATGCCCTGGAAGCGAAATCGGGACGCTTGCTGTGGAAGAAGACACTTCCTGCCCGGGTGACTACTGGTCCTTTCATGTACAAAGACGTGTTGTATTACGGTGCGGACAACAATCACATCTATGGTCTCAAACCCGCTGACGGTGAGATGCTCAGCGACCTCGGGGTGCCCGCGCGGCCAGACGGACGCTTTGCATGGACCAGAGTTGGGGACAGCGAAATGGAGTTTGTGTTCGCAATTGAGAAGAGCCAAGATCCCGGAGTGCTGCTGGCCTTCCATGACGATTTTGACGCCGCAACCTGGTCAGCCAAATCAGCGGAAAAGTGGAGTTCTGAACTACCGCATATCTGGAAGGACTTGGTCATCGCGGGAAACTGTGACGGAGAAATTGCAGCCTACCGCGCACGCAATGGTAAACTGGTATGGCGAGGTCACGCAAAAGGCTGCATCCCAGCTTCGGTCATGACAACGAAACGCTTTACATCGGTGTGCAGGAAGGGACCGTTTATGCCTACCGGCCCGGCAAGTAAACCCTCCGGCATGTGTTATTTCCCGGTAAATAGTTTAAATCGCACTACTTAAGCGGCTTAAGTCCATTTGTCTTTTGTTCCGAACGGGCGTATCATAGCTGATGTTGTAGCTGGTTTCGGCCCTGTGGCTTGTGGTGTGCCGCAGGTGGGTTGGTCAGTCCCCAATTCGATGGCGAACGTACCAGTGGGCGAAAGGCCCACTTTCTTTTTGGGGTGAACAACTTTCAACCACTTGCTTGGCACAGATGCCACGGATTGTTGGTTGGTCGTTGTTCCGTGGTGAGCTGTGGTGTCAGCGCGAGGCCGGCTGACGCGCGAGCGCGCTGTGGACGGGCATTACGGTCGCGGCGCGAACGAGGTTCGCCGGCGGTGTGGAGCGAACGACAGTGAGCGACAAGGAAATTAGATCCGTGGCGGAGCGCGTTGCGCAGACGCATGGCGTCGAATTAGTGGAAGTTGAGCTGAAGGGCGGCGGCAAGGCGCGGACGCTGCGCATCACCATAGACAAGCCGGAAGGCGTGACGCATGAAGATTGCGCCAACGTCAGCCGGGGTGTTTCCGCGGTTTTGGATGTGGAAGACGCGGTACCGGGCGGATCGTACACGCTGGAAGTGAGTTCGCCGGGGCTGGACCGCAAGCTGCTCAAGGCTGACGATTACGCGCGCCATATCGGGAGCCGGGTGAAAGTGATGACGCATGAACCGGTCAACGGCAACCGGTACTTTAACGGCAAGTTGGAGAGTTTTAGCGAAGGCCGCCTGACTTTGGAAGTGGCGGCCGGCAAAAAAAAGCCCAAGCCGGGACACGCGCCGCCAGGGCAGAAAGTGGAAATTGATCTGGCCAACGTGGAAGAGGCGAACCTGGTGCCGGACATTTAGAAGAATCGCCGTGATCGGGTGATCGCGCGTGATGGGAAAGGCAACTAACTTACCGCGGATTATCGCGGATGAACGCGGATCGGTTAATCGAGTAACAAGCAATTTTAGGAAAAGAACTTATGGCAAGTGAGATTTACAACGTCATTGATGCGCTGAGCCGGGAAAAAGGCATTGATCCGCAGATTGTAGTGAGTGCGGTGGAAGACGCCATAGTTGCGGCCACTCGCAAAAAGGACAAGAGCCAGGAAAACCTGCGCGGCGAACTGGACAAGGAAACCGGCAGCATCCGCGTGTATGCGGTGAAGTCCATTCTGCCGTCAGAAGACGACATTGGCGACCCGCAACTGGAAATCTCGCTGGAAGAGGCCAAGGCCATTGATCCCAACGCGGAAGTCGGCGGCGAAGTACGGTTCCTCAAGTCCACGGAAGGACTGGGACGCATTTCCGCGCAGATCGCCAAGCAGATCATTTTCCAGAAGGTGCGGGAGGCGGAGCGCGACACGGTGTACAACGAGTACATTGGGCGCGTAGGCGAAGTTATAAACGCCACGGTCAAACGCATTGAAGGGCCGGACGTGATTCTGGACATCGGCAAAGCGGAAGCGCGCATGTCCAAGAAGGAACAGTCGCGGCTGGAATCGTTTGCCGTGGGCGAGCGGGTGCGCGTGGTGCTGGCCCGCGTGGACAAGAATTCCAAGGGCCCCGCGGTGGTGGTGTCGCGCGCGGCGCCGGAGCTGGTGCAGAACCTGTTTCAGACGGAAGTGCCGGAAATTTATGACGGCACGGTGCAGATCCGGGCCATCGCGCGCGAAGCCGGCGAGCGCACCAAGATCGCCGTGGTGTCCAAGGACAAAGACGTGGACGCGGTGGGCGCGTGCGTGGGCATGAAGGGCATGCGGGTGCAATCCATCATCCGCGAATTGCGGGGCTAGAAGATTGACATCATCGAGTATCACGAGGACCCAGCGACCTTCGCGGAAAAGGCCCTGCAACCGGCCAAAGTAAGCCGGGTGACGGTGCTCGATACCGGCGACAAGCACCTGGAAGTGGTGGTGG
>JBGPLR010000045.1:0-12173 GCA_041486545.1 Terriglobia bacterium | reverse complement strand
CTCACCACCGGCCAGCCGGAAACCTTTGTGATTGACAGCTCGGGGATGGTTCGGCGCAAGTTCTGGGGACCTGTGGACTGGACCAGCAAAGAGGTCATGGATTACCTGAACAAGCTGTGAAGGGGAAAGGCTTTACTTTTCCGGCTTCGAAGCCGGAGTTCCCACAGAAAAGCCCACTGAGCCGCCCTGCATCCCAACGTCACCCTGGCTCGCTCTCACAGGCTTCCCGGAAGTCAGGCAGGTAGCCCCGCGACCGTCATCAGAAGAACGGATAACTTGCGTGGCATCTGTGCAGAACGCTTTTGGCCAGGCGTCGGGCGAAGCTGGTTCAGCAATAATCTGGTAGCTGCCGGCAGGCCTTCCCTGACAGCCGGAAAGCGTGAAGCGATAACCATTCGCGTTCCCGTTGGCCAAGCCCTTGGTAAATGAACGATCCAGTAGCTGACCTGAGGTTTGGTTCGGATCAGCCAGCCCGGAAAGCGAGCAGGTAAATCCGGCTTCCGGGTGTTCTCGAGCGTATACCAGCTCCGCATACCCTATCATCTGAATTATCTGCTGCGGATCCAGGCAACACTTTTCGGGCATCGTGTCGTCAGAAACCTGCGCCTCGGCCTGCGCTGCAAGACCAGGGCCGGTCGTCTTCTCTTGCAGCATCTTCTGAAATAGCTTGGGGCTGCCCACAGGTAAATTGATGCTCACCACAAGGTTGTTCAACCGCCAGATGTTTTCCTGCTTCTTCATTTCCACGGACAGCTTGGGGGACAGGGCCATTACTTCATCATCTTGCTCTTTGCCGTCGCGATACAGGTGGACTGAAAGCTGGAACGTCTCCTGGTCGCCGGAGAGATCGTCGCTATCCACCACGACTTCCGCTTTTTCTTTCTTCTTGCGATCGCTGACGGCGAACAGGACGGATCCGGACTCGAAGCTCTCCAAGTCCGTGCCCGCGCTCTTGACCATTCCGTTCAAACCGGCCATGTAGGCGGCTGCCCCTTTGCCACTCGGCTTGCTCACCTCCTGTTGCACTTCCGTGGTGAGGTGCCTGAACTGCGCTTTCTGGTCTCCGGCAATCATTTCAATCAACGCCTGGCGGGCCGTTTGTGGCGCAGGCGCGCTCGGCTGCGAACTATGTTGGCCGAATAAAGCTAAAGAAGACGACATCACCAAGCCTGATACAAACATGAACTTCCGCATTGTTTCACCTCGCCCGCCATTGCAATCGGGCACTACCTAGCCTAATAGGTTACGCCGTCCGGCAACCTATTACAACCTCAGGAATGGATAGATTAGCGCCTAGTCCGCTAAGTAGCTGATCTCCATCCGGCGAATGCGCAGGCAGGCAAATACCAGAATGACAACGCACAAGCAAAGCAGGCCGATCACCGCAATCCAGGCGGGGACCGGTTCAGCCACAATCGCGAACAAAGCCATCACACCTTCGGGACGCAGCGTAACTGGACAAAGCTGCTTCAGGTAGAAGGTGATACTCAGCTTCTGCAATAGTGAAGGAAGAACAACGTGGAAGATCTCCCACAGCAGAACAAACGCTCCCGGCAGAATTGGGTTCTTGAAGACCAAGCTCAAGGCGAGAAACACCGCGCCAAAGCCCAGACACGCCAGCAAGGTGACGCTCAGGTAAGCCACCAACTGACCGAGCCCTGGTCCGGAAAAGACGTAAGCACGTCCTGCTGCGGCGGACTGAGCATACAAGAAGGTGAAGCACAGCAGGACCGCAGCGCCAAAGATGACTGTGGTCGCAACCAACCCCGCCAGGAACTTGCCCGCCACCAGCAACTCCCTGCGCATCGGCGAGAGGAAGTAATAGTGCAAGCTCTTTTCCACCACTTCCCCGCAGAGAAGCCACGTGAACAGTCCCAGGCATCCGAAGAAGATGCCGAAGCGCAGGTAATACACCTGAAAGGTCACGGACAGGCGTTGCGTGCTCTCAGCGAGATCGGAGCTTCCGCCCAATGGCTCTTTCAGGAACATGAAAAAGAAGCAAAGTGATGGCAAGAAGGCCAGCAGGTAAATCCAGATGCTCCGGCGCATCCACACGGCTTTCTTGAGTTCAATGCGGAGAACGGCCCCCAGTTGCGACCACCACAGTTGCCACGGAGCTTCACTGAATGACTTGGTCATGGTTGCAATGGAACTCATACCGCACCTCCTCCTCCGCCGATCAGGTATTGATAGACGGAGTTGACGTCATCGTCGGCCGGGGCCACAACTTGCAAAGCAATATCCTCTTCCGCCACGATCTTGTTCAGCAGCAGATAAAATTCGTCGGCATCCCGCGTGCGAATGAGCACGCCTTGGCCGTCACGGTTCAGCTTGGCTTCCACCACATGGTCCTGGGCAAACAAACGCGAGGCCAGCAGATTGGGAGCATTGCAGCGGACCAGGATCTGCATGGGGTGTTCTTTCATCTCATTGCGAACGCCGTGGATCTTGCCTTCGGCGACGACATAGCCGTAGCTCATCAGGACAACCTGGTCGGAGATCTTGTCCACCTCGTGCAGCACGTGGCTGGAGAGGACCACGTGGAGACCTTCCTTGCCCAAAGCTTCGAACAAAGCGATGGTTTCGGCCCTTGCCATGGGATCCAGGCCGTTCAGCGGTTCATCCAGGACCAGCACGGTGGGGTGATGAGCAATGGACTGGGCCAGACGGATTCTTTGGCGCATACCTTTGCTGTATCCAGCCACTTTGCGAAGAGCGGCTTCCCGCATGCCGGCCCGGTCAATGGCTTCCCAGGTCAACTGGTTCGCTTCCACGCTGCTCAATCCGCGCAGCATGAGCGACTGAAAAATGAATTCATACCCGGTCACGCCCTTGGGAAAGGAATCAAACTGCGTGCAGTAGCCCACGTGGCGGAAGAATTCTTCCGGCTGGTCCGGGGTAAACCCCAGCACGCTGATGCTGCCCTGCGTCGGCCGCACCAGGCCGGTCACCAGGTTCATGAGCGTAGTCTTGCCGGACCCGTTCGGCCCCACCAGGCTGGTCACGCCGGGAGGCAGCGACAGGTTCACGCGGTTCACGCCCAGTACTTCTCCGTAAAATTTGGAGACGTTGTCAAAGACGATAGTGTTGTTGCCGGTGGTCATCCGCGTTCCACCTCGCGGGCCCTCAAGCGCAGGTTGAGGAGCCACAATGAGAACAGGCAAACGGCGAGCAATGACGCCCATGCAGACCACAGCGGAACTGTGTCAACACTGGAACGCATCATTCGCACCTGAAGGTCAAACAGATGCTCCCAGACGATGCCCATCATGTAGGGGAAGTTCAGCAGACGTCCCCAATAGGTGCGAAGGACAAGGTTCATGACCTCGCCGATCCCCGGCAGCAAAAAGAAGGTTGCGAACAGGAGCGCCGTAGCGGCAATGCGCCAGCGAACCCATACCGCCAGAGCCATGGCCAGCAGAGAGATCACAGCGATCCACAATAGTCCACCGACAAAGATTGCCCCGGCGATCCTCAGGTTCTGCAATCCCCATCCGTGGCCTTGTAGCTGCGCCTGCAGGCCAAAAAGCACCAGCAACGGAATCCAGGTAGTGCAGGAAAGCAGCGCAGCCAGCACAGAGATCTTTCCCAGCAGGTATTCCGCGCGAGACAGCGGCCGGCTGAGATAAAGCTGTATGGACTGATTAGCAAAGTCTTTACTGATCATCCCCGGCGCGCACCATGCGGTCAGGATGAAGCCCATCCAGCCTTCGATTTTAAGGAAGGTCATGAACCAGCGGCTGTTAACTTGAAGCGCCGGACCCATGCGAACGTTCAGCAGCGCCTGGACGGCTGAGCTGTTGATCAAATAAATAAACGCCAGCCCAATCAGGAACGGCACGAAGCACAGCACTGCGTAAGCCGTAAATGGACGCGATTCGAACAACGTGGAAAAGCCGTAGCGCGATAGCACGGTGAAGCGCGACCACCGCGGCGTCATGTCGCCCTCATATGCTTTGTACGTGCGCTTATAAACGGCCATTGGAATTCCCCAGTGCTGGTGGCGGCGGTGGTGACGGCGGTAACGCCATATTACTGGGCGCTATTTTTGCCCCGCCGGACATGGCTTTCAGGAAGATGTCTTCCAGAGAGTCGCGCCGATAGTTCATACGGCGGATCTGCACCGAATGTTCCGTGGCCAGGCGGTAAAGCTGGCGGACTTCAATGTTTTCCGGCAGCACGATCTTCAGCCTTCCGCCGCCGAAGCTGGCGCACTCGCAGCCTAGGCCGCGGATGGAATCCAGAAAGCCGTTCTCCACGTTGACTTCCAGTTCCAGGAACTTGAGGTTGGCACGGCGCTCTTCTTCCAGGTTGCACAAAGCGGCGATCCTTCCCTCTTTCAGGATGATGACCTGGTCGCAGCATTCTTCGATGTCGTGGAGGAGGTGGGAAGAAATCAGGACGCTGACCTCGCCTGTATCGCGGATATCGCGCACCAGTTGCAGCATGCGCTGGCGGGCCCCAGGGTCCAGGCCGTTGGTAGGTTCATCCAGAAGCAACAGGCGCGGGCCGTGCGCGATGGCCTGGGCCAGCTTTGCCAGCTGCTTCATGCCCAATGAATATGTGCCGACTTTGCGGTAGCGGGCCTCGCCCAGGCCGACGTAAAAGAAGGCTTCATGCGCTCGCTCCATCGCTTCGCTCGGCGGCAGACCGGATAGTTCCGCCATGTAGCGGACAAAGCGCACCCCGCTCATGTCCGCGATGAACGCGTCGCTCTCCGGCATGTAGCCGATGATGGAACGCAGTTCACGCAGGTGGGTGCGGGTGTCCTTCCCAAAAATACGCGCCGCTCCCGCGAGCGGCGTGTAGAAGCCGAGCAACGTATTGATCAAGGTTGATTTGCCCGAGCCGTTGGGGCCCAGCAGGCCGATGCATTGTCCGGTGAGACTACCCGAGAGCCGGTCGAGGATGATCCGGCTCCCAAGCTGGACCTGCAGGTTATCAAGTTCAATGACTGGGGCCATTGGTTCCTTGTAATTACTGGGAGTGCAAGTGCGCTCCCGCAGGTTGTGCCATTCGCATGAGCGTGGAAAGCGCGAAAGTGTTCAGGTCCAGCCCAAAGAATCGGCTGGCGCTGGCCACGCGGATGGAGTTCGGTTCTCCGTAGGCGCAGACGACGCTCGGTTTGGTTTCCGCCGCTAATTGCTGTAATGACTGCAACTGTGACGGCGAGAGCTGTTGCATGATCGGTCCCACCACGGGAGCCAGGTTCTGGTACACCAACGCGGAGACATCCGCATGCTGGTCTTGCGGAAGCAGGCTGCGGAAGCTGCTGGAGCGCGCCAGCGAGTTACCACTCTGCTTGACGGCCACGGCGTTCATGACCAGGGCGCGGCTCGGACCGAGAACCATGTAGCCGTCAGTGAATGTGTAAACGACTTCCGCCGACTTGGTTCCATCCGTGAAGTGCAGCGTGTAGTACGTCAGCCCGTTCACCGAGGCTTGCTCCAGGGTGGCCTTCGCGTCCTGGTTCTTGATGTGGTCGTTGGCGTCGGCCACGAGCTGCTGAATCGTGGTTTGCAGACGTCCGGGGTTGTAGACCTCAACCACCACTTTCCACGCGGGAGTGGGGAGCAGCGGACCATCGAGAGCGAAGGTGATTTCTCCGCCCAGCGTGTCTGCCAGGTCCTGATGAAAGTTGATCTTCAAATCCGCTTCGCCCTTCGCGATATGGGCTTTGGCTTCCGGATTGGCGCTGGTCGCCGTATTGAAGACGTCATCCAGCATTTGTGCCGGGCTCTTGGAAACGAAGGCGGCGGCCGCTGCTGCGTCCTTGGAAACAAAGTCCAGGCCTCCGATGGGCGCCGGCGCCGCCAGCCATGAAGCCAGCGCGTGGCGCGGGCCAGTAAAGGTCAGCTCCGCGCGGTTGGTCACCTGGCCGGCAATGTCTTTGCGCTCGGCGATCAGATACTGTACGTCGGCCAAGCCGGTGCTTTGGAAATCACTCTTGTGCCTTTCGCCAACGTGTCTTTCGCCAGCATGATGAGCGGCGGCATGGCCTGAAGCCATCGCTTGCAAATTCGCGCCGAACAGCAAACCTGCGCCCTGCTGGTAAGAAGCTGCCATCCTCTGGCCGAACGGTGTTGCGGCGAATCCGCCGCCTTGGCCCTGATTCAGAACGGCGTTGAGCTGTTGCAATGGAGCGATCTCCACTGCGGCGGCAACAAAGTCCGGGCGCACCAGCAAGAAGAGCCCACGCCCGTTGCCCGGTGCTGTGGCTGACGCAATTTCCGTTTCGTCAAAAACGCGCACTGTGCCCGGCTTCTTGGGGTCAACATGCTTGGCGAGCTCCTGCTCAATGAACTGCCGCAGCCCCGGCCGCTGTACCTGGGCGATCACCAACGGCGGACCGCTGTGACCGTCATGCGACACGGAGAATACGATTTCATTGCCCAGGTACTGGCTCAGGTCGTGGACGTACTCAATGACTTCGTCATACTTGGGCGCGCCCTTTTTCGATTGCGCCTGCTGCCACCAGTCGCGCAGGACTTGGCTTTCCTGCAACTCCTGCTGGAACAGTTTATTGGCCTGGTCCACGGCGTCACCCAGATTGGGGATGCTGGCATAAAGAACCGTGCTGCTGGGTAGCAAGGGGAGAAGATTGCTCTGATAGCGAAGATCAGGCATCTTCACTCCCGCTTCGAGCTTGTTTTCCAGATGCGCGAACTCGGCCAGCAAGGCCAGGTGCTTATCAAGGTTCTGGCTCCAGGCGATTTCCTGCTTCACCGGGACGGAACCAACACTCGCGTTGGTGGAACGCTGATCACCGGAATGTAAGACACTGGTTACGCCGGCTTCAGCCACGCGAACTTCGCCTTCAATCACGGAGACGCGCGAGCCTTTGATGCCGCTGTTGACGGCGAAGACCGTGCCGGTCACTGACACGCGGCAATCAGGAGCGGCCACGTAAAGATGTCCGGAACTGCGCTTGGCGGCCTGCACAATGATTTTGCCGCGGTCCAACGCGATGGTGGTGTCTTTGCGGTGCATGGAGACGGCAAACTCCGCGCGCTCATTCATCTCGACGACCGAGCCATCGCCCAATCGCAGCGTGGCTTGGGAATCGTCGGCGGTACGGACCCGCTCGCCTTCCTGCAGTTCGTCGCCAGGCTTGAGCGCCTGTTCGTTGCCGCTGAAGCCGACGCGATAGAGCCCGCCGCTGAGCGATTCTACCCGCGCTCGCATCCCGGCGGGTGAAGCCAAGTAGCGGTCCTGGGCAAAGTAAACCGAGACTCCGACGATCAGCACGGCTGCGGCCGCCATGACCCAGCGGAGGTGGCCTTGCGTCGCTTTAGGTAGTTCCTGTTTCCATGGCAACGGCGAAGTGGACGCGCGCTGGCCGGTCTCGGCTTCGCGACGGCAATCCACGCACTCGTGTAGATGGTCTTCCACCAGTAATGCGCGAGCCGGGGAAAGCTGGCCGCGGCGATATTGCGGCAGAAGGGTTCTTATGTCATCGCAGCCGCGTATGGAGGCAACGGCCGTAGCGGACGCGGCAACTTCCTGGCCCAGCTGTTGCCAGACGCGCGCGCCTGCCGCGCGGAGAACTTCGCTCTCCGGCTGATCAGCTCGCAAGCCGGCAATCGCCTGTTCCAGACTTTCTTTCGGATTTTTCTCTTGATGGTTCATCGTCCACCCCTCGTCTGCGTTTTGAAGTCTTTTTTGAGTTGAGTACGCGTACGATGCAACACCACGGCAACCACGGCCGGCGAGGTCTTCATCAACCCGGCTATTTCGCGGTTGCTGTAATCTTCAATGAAACGAAGCACAAACATCTCTGCCCAGCGCGGGTTCAAGCGCGCCAGGGCCTGCCGCAACCAATCTCGCAACTCCATGGTGCGGCCTGCCGTAGCGGCAGACACCGTTTCCATAGGGTTGGGATCGTCGTCCAGCGGCAAAGTTTGTGTTTCTTTTCTTTTTCGCAAAATATCCAGCGCCGCGTTCACCGCGGACCGCCGCAGGTAACCCGGCAGATTGTTGATGTCCGGCCATACGGTCTGGCGTACCAGGCGCAGGAACACGGTCTGCAGGGCATCTTCGGCATCGCCGGGATTGCCGGTAATGCGATACGCCGCCTTGAAGACCAGGTCTTTGTGTTCGACAAAAGCCCGTTCCAGCTCGGGCGCGGGTTGTTCTCCGGCCAGGACTGTTGCGTTCATACTGGAGATTTGCATTGTGGCTTGCAAGTGAGTCGCGTGCTCCTCTCATCCATTACGACGAGGAGAAGGTCCGCTTTATTAACCGGGGGTCCGGATTTAAGTCTCCGCTTTCCCGGCCTGAAAGTTATTACGTGCCGGTCCTGCGGAAAGTTCCCTGGAAGCTGGGCGCGACGCAGGGGCCTTCCTGGCCTACGCGTGGTTACTGCAATGGGGCCCAGTCCTGGCATTCTTCCGCACTCACCGGCGATGCCAGCGGAGAACCGCTTTGGCTTCGGACCACACCGTCTTCGGTCGAACAAAAGCTTTTGGTTCCGGTGCTGGTTTCAACGGGGGTGGCAACCGCCACATAGCCGTCGCACAGCTTGCCTTTGCAGGTTACGGTGACGCTATAACGATATCCAGATTTGGTGCACCATACTCCGGACGTACACGATCCGTTGGCTAGAGTTCCGTCGAGTAGGCAAGCGTGGGCGTCGGATATGCTCGCGACATCGCACTTTCCGGCGGGGTCGGGCCCCATTGAGGCCAAATCCGGGGCGTAGCCTTTGTCCGGATAAGAAGTCAAGTAAGTGACCTGCGCGGTGTTGATGGTGCGTACCGTGGACATGGCAGCAGCCTCGTTGGCGGCCATGCGCGATCGCAACAGATTGGGAATGGCGACGGCGGCCACCACGCCGACAATGGCCAGGTCAGCCGCGCCGTTGTTGCTGGCTTCCCGGAGGGCATTTTCTTCGCCGTAAAACGCCACCACGTTGGGTTTGCTTGCGCCCATCACCTGGGGAAAGATCTGGGCAAGTTCAGGCGGGAACTGGCTTGCCATGGTGGTCATCCAGGCGCCCACGTTCTGGTAGAACAGCCCGGAAGCCTCAGGAGAATGGCCGGCCGGCATGGCGTCGCGCAACTCCCTGGACTTTGCCAGCGAATCGCCGCCACGGTGGAGCTTGACGGCATCGGTCAGCGCCGAGCGGCTGGGAGCGACCAGGATGTAGCCGTCCACGAACGCGTAGTTGATCTCCATGGGCTTTGACCCGGAGGGAACTTCAAGAGAGTAGTAGGTCACTCCGTCCACCACATCGCTCTTGGCCGGCAGGTGAGCGGCATTGTGAAACACAGTCAAAGTTTGCAGCAAGCCCTGAGGATCGCTGGTTTGCAGAATGACCTTCCATACCGGCTCCTGCTGCCCGCCCAAGCTGGTCATCTCCAAGGCGATTTCTCCTCCGAACTTGCGGAACAAGGCTTCCTTGAAACTGATGTTGAGTTGCTCTTCTGCCTGGGCCACGAACGCAAAGCCGCCAGAGCCCATGGAATCGGCGATCTCGCGGACGTCGTCATAGACTTCAGCGAGGTTCTTGAGACGAAATACGACGGCCATAACGGCCTTGGGAGAGACAAAATCCAGGCTGCCCAGCGGCGCGGGGGCCGCCAGCCATGACGCTACGCCGTGGCGCGGGCCATTGAAGCTCAGCTCCACGCGGCTGGATGCTTGTCCGGGGACATCCTTGTGTTCCCAGATGAAGTATTTGAGATCGGCGAAACCGCTGCGCTGGAACATCTGCCGGTCCTGCCTGGACTTCTGGGGTATTGCGCTGACGATTTTCTGCAAGTCCGCGGCCGCCAGAATTTCAGCGCCGCTCACGTAAACCTGCGCCAGGCGGTTGCCAAAGGGAGTTGTGGCCAAGCGGCCGCCGCGCTGGTCAATCTGCGTATTGAACCTGCGCAGCGTGGCAAGATCAAAGGCCACCACCAGGAAGTCGGGGCGAACCAGCGCCAAGGCCTGCGATTTCGAGGGGGAGGCTTTCGCGGCTGCCAGCGTCTGGACGTCGAAGATACGCACGGGAGCCGACGCGCCCCCGATTTCTCCCAGCATCCTTTGCAGGTAAGCTTTGAGCCCCGGCTTGGCGATCTCAGCGACGATCAGCAGACTCTTGTCCGCGTCCTGGGAGCCCGCCGAGATAACTATCTCGTCGCCCAGATACTGTGAGAACTGATAGAACTTGTCCAGGGCATCTTCCGCGAGCGGCCCTTGAGCAGCGAAAGGACCGTGCTCCCACCAGTCATTCAGCACCGCGCTCTCGCGACGTTCTTGCCGCACAACCTGCAGGACCTGATGTACCACGCCGCCATAGTTGGGGGCAGCAACATAGAGGTCGGTTGAGGCCGGCAACAGCTGCAGTAACTTGCTATGGCCACGCGCCGGGGGCATCTTGACCGTTTGAGCCAGCTTGATCTGCAAGTGGCCCAACTCTTCCAGCAATCCCGGATACTTGCTAATCTCTTGGAGCAACGGGTTGGCCTTCTGGGAACCATCAGCCGCGGAAGTATCTCCGGCAGGTTTGGGCGGCTGCTCTTGCTTAGCGTTGCCCTGGATTGCACCCGCCGAGGAAACGAGAAAGATCACTGCGGCCGCAGCGGCTAATCCATGCCTTCTTAAGAATGATGTGGAGAGTCTCTGTTTTCCCTGATTCAAGGTAGATTCGTGGCGCATCCTTTTCCCCCTCAGGATTGTCATCTGCAACTCTTAATAGTTCGTGGCCTAAGAGCATCTTACCCGAAACTATCCGGCTAGGGCGCACCCACGGACCATGGCCAACCAAGCGTACGGCTGCGGTGTGCGGCGGTAGCGAGGGTTGCCAATTTCTCGCGTAAATTGCACAATTCTTCTGCTCATGCATCTGGACATCCCCAATTCGTTTAATGCGGCCGCATACTTTGTTGACCGCCATCTGCCGGAAGGCCGCGGCGACAAAGTGGCCTTTGAATGCGGGGATGAGCGGGTCACTTACCGCCAACTCGCGGAGCGGGTAAACCGTGCCGGTAATGCGCTTACCAAGCTGGGCGTGCGCAGAGAGGAGCGCGTCGCGCTTCTGCTGCTGGATACTCCGGCCTTTGCATACTGTTTTTTTGGCGCCATCAAGATTGGAGCGGTGGCCGTCCCGGTAAATACGCTGCTGAAGCCGCACGAATACGAGTATGTGTTGAACGATTCGCGGGCGCGAGTTTTGATCGTGAGCGAATCGCTACTCCCCCAGGTGCAGGCCATCCCGAAAGCTAATCTGCGTTACCTGGAAACCATTATTGTCTCTGGCGATGCGACTCGCAACGACTTGACCCTGCAACAGCTCCTCGACGAAAGCTCACCCGACCTGGCGGCGGCCCCCACCAGCAAGGACGATGCGGCTTTCTGGCTCTATTCCTCCGGCAGCACCGGCTTCCCCAAAGGCTGCGTGCACTTGCAACACGACATGGTGGTTTGCGCTGAACTCTACGCCAAGGCCGTGCTGGGCATTCGCGAAGACGACCGTTTCTTCAGCGTGGCCAAACTGTTCTTTGCTTACGGCTTGGGCAACGGGCTGTACTTTGCGCTGGCCGTGGGCGCCACCAGCATCCTGTGGCCGGGATCGCCCTCTCCGCCAAACATCTATGGCGTGATTGAGAATCACAAACCGACCCTGTTCTTCTCCGTGCCGTCCAACTACTCCTCCTTGCTGGCCTACCGGCGTGAGGGCGGCCCGGATTTTGATCTCTCCAGCGTGCGCTGGGCAGTTTCCGCGGGTGAAGCCCTGCCGGCAACCCTGTTCCACCGCTTCAAGGAACGCTTTGGCGTGGAGATCTTGGACGCCATCGGCTCCACCGAAGCCCTGCACATGTTCATCGCCAACCGGCCCGGCGCGGTGAAGCCAGGATCGAGCGGACAGATTCTTCACGGGTACGAAGCCCGCATCGTGGACGAAAACGGCAAGGACGTCCCCGAAGGCGAGATCGGCAACCTGATGATCAAAGGCGACGCCGTCTGCGCCTGCTACTGGAACCAGCACGAGAAAACCAAGGACACCATCCAGGGCCACTGGCTACGCACTGGCGACAAGTACTATCGCGATCCCGACGGATACTACTGGTACGTCGGCCGTTCGGACGACATGATGAAGGTAAAAGGTATGTGGGTGAGTCCAATCGAAATTGAAAGCACGCTGCTCGAACACCCCTCCGTGCAGGAGGCGGCGGTCATCGGATATG
>JBGPLR010000044.1:0-12176 GCA_041486545.1 Terriglobia bacterium | reverse complement strand
CTGTGCATCGCCCTGCTGCTCAAGCGCAAGCGGCGCGCCACCGGGACGTACATGGGCGTGATTACCGTGCCCCGCGTTCTGCCGCGGCTGGTGCGGCTGCCATCCAAATCCGGCATTGATTACATTTTCCTGGCAGACATGCTTACCTACTACGCCGCCCGCATGTACCGCGGGTATGAAATTGTTTCGGCGGCGTCATTCCGCGTCACCCGCAACAGCAATCTGTATCTGGAAGAGGAAGAAGCGCGCAACCTGCTGGAATCAGTGCGCACAGAGCTTCATCGCCGGCGCAAAGGCGACGCCGTGCGCCTGGAGATTGACGCCGGGGTGAACACGGAGATCGCCCGCCGCCTGCAGCAGACCTTTGAGTTGGACGACTGGCAGGTCTTCTACACGGAAGGTCCGGTGAATCTTTCGCGCTTTTTTAATTTTTACGATCTCACCGAACGTCCCGACCTCAAGTTCAAGACTTTTGTGGCGCGCGAGCTGCGGCTGCCGCAGAGCAGCAGCAACATCTTTGCCGAGCTGCGCAAGCGCGACATCCTTCTCCACCATCCTTATGACTCGTTTGACGCGGTGGTGGACTTCATTGAGACCGCGGCCAGCGATCCGGAAGTAATTTCGCTCAAGCAGACCATCTATCGCACCAGCCGCGATTCCCCCATCGTGAACGCTTTGATCAACGCGGCGGCCGCGGAAAAGGAAGTCACCGCTGTCCTGGAGCTTAAGGCCCGGTTCGACGAGGCGTCCAACATCCAATGGGCGCGCATGATGGAAGATGAAGGTGTGCCGGTTTATCACGGCCTGGTGGGCCTGAAGACCCATTGCAAGCTGTGCCTGCTGGTGCGGCACGATGCTGACGGCGTCACCCGCAGGTACGCCCACATCGGCACCGGGAACTACAACCCGACCACGTCACGCTATTACACTGACGTGAGTTTGCTCACGTCCTCCGCGCAGATCACTTCAGCGGTGCACCAGGTGTTTAACTACCTCACGGCGTATTCGGAAGCGCCCAGCTACGCGCCGCTGGCCATTTCACCCATTGATTTGGCGGCAACGTCACTGGGCCATATACACCGTGAAGCGCAGCATGCCAGGGCGGGACGTCCGGCGCGGATCATCGCCAAGATGAACGCGTTGCTGGACAAGAATGTAATCCAGGCGTTGTACCGGGCATCACAAGCCGGAGTGAAGATTGACCTCAACGTACGTGGCATGTGCTGTTTGCGTCCGGGCGTGCCGGGCATCAGCGACAACATTGTGGTGCGCAGCATTGTGGGCCGGTTCCTGGAGCACAGCCGGATCTTCTATTTTGAGAATGGCGGCGACGAACAGATTTATATCTCCAGCGCGGACTGGATGCCGCGCAATCTCTACGAGCGCGTGGAAGTACTGTGCCCACTGCTGGACCCGGTGCTGAAACAGCGCGTGAAGGAAGAGATTCTGGCGGCGTACCTGGCGGACAACACCAAGTCACGCTTTCTGGACCGCAATGGAAACTATCACAAGTTGCCGCGTCGCCGCGGCGAGAAAAGCTTTGTCGCCCAGGAATTCCTGATGGCCCTGGCGGAAGGAACGGCCACGGCCGCCGATATTCCACCCGCGGTGGAGCCCACGCCGCGCGCGGGTTCCGCCAAGAGAAGGATGCAGGCGGTGGAAAACTAAGAGCCTATGGTCTTCTACTTTTTGCGCCACGCATCCGCCGGCAAGAGCTTTCAGAGTGCAAAGAAAGACGAACGCCGTCCGCTGGACGAAGAAGGCATTTTGCAGGCACGGTATGCCGGCCGCCTGCTGGCCAACCTTGACGTACAGGTGGACCAGATTATCAGCAGCCCGCTCACGCGAGCTTTGCAAACCGCTACCCTGGTGGCCAACGAGCTGGCTTTTGAATCTCCGGTGCAGACCGACAACGCTCTGCGGCCGGATGCCAAGTTGGAGCAATTCCAGGACCTGGCGGCGCGCTGCCGCAAGTACGACGCGGTAATGATCGTGGGACACAACCCGAGCCTGGCGGAATTTCTGGGCAAGTTGATTGCCGCTCCCAGCATGGCCCGGGTGGACTTGAAGAAAGCTTCCATCGCCAAGGTGGAGATGAGCGGGCGCAACGGCACGCTGCAATGGATGGTCACGCCCAAGATCGCGCGAACGCTTCAAGCCAGCTTGAAACTCAGCTCGCACCCAAAAACTTCGCGGAAGTAAGCCACTTCTTTTTCCGCCGCCCACAATTCCAGGGAGGCCCCGCCGCGCGCCGGCTTCAGTCTGATGGTGATCTGTCCTTCGCGCGCCAGCACGCGGACCGCGCGGACCGCGGACCGGCGGCCGTGATTGAGCGCCCGGGCCACGCGCAGGATGGCCGTGGCTTTGATCACGTCAGACCGCAGGTTCGCCGGCAGGACTTTGATCAGGCGGTCGCGCAGTTGCGGCCGCGAGTTCCCCTGGAAGCGCGCAATGGTGGCGATGATCCGGCGCTGCAGCGGCGTAAACCCAAACAGTTCTGAGCGGGAAATAATGTAGTACGCGTGGCGATGGCGGCCCACGGGATTCACATAAAAACCCACTTGATAAAGAATGGCCGCGGCGGCAATCCATCCGCGGAAATCTTTGTCCAGGCGATGCATGGAGCGGAACTGGTCAAACAGGCTGAGAGCCAGCTTGCTGACATGGTGGGCGTTGTTCAGGTCCACGCCATAGCGCTGGCTGATGCTCCTGAGCACGTCTTCGCGGTCAGATTCCAACAGTTGGCGGGAACGGGTGTGGCCGTCATGCTCGGCCGCCATCTGGGCCAGAATGCCGTCACGCAGTCCCAGCGGTGAATAGCGAAAACTGCGCAGCCCGCAGGCGTTCATGAGTTGGGCATAGACCGCGGCGCCGGCAATCACGATTTCCGCCCGCTTGGGGTTGATGCCTTTGACGGCGGCGAGCTGGCGGTGGGTGAGTTTGGCCAGGCGCTTGGCCAACTTGGCGGCCGCCAAACGTGTTACGACTTTGCGTGACAGCTTGAGCTCGTGGGCAACGGCGGAGAGCGCAGCCGCCGTGCCTGAAGTCGCGATGGCAATCTTGGCGTCCGAGCGGACGATCTGCCGGGGGAGACGCTTCACTTCTTCGGCGATGTAGTCATGCAACCGCTTCAGTTCATCTTTGCGCGGAGGATCATGCTGGATGAACTCCTGGGTGAGCCGCACCGCGCCCAAGGGCAGGGTGACAATCTCTTTAATATGTCCGCGCCCGGACAAGGTCAGCTCGCAACTGCCGCCGCCCAGATCGATGAGCAACAGCTTCGCCGGAGGCACACGCAGATTGGTCACCACAGCCAAGTGAATCAAGCGGCCTTCTTCCAGGCCGGTGATCACTTCCACATTCCAGCCGGTTGTGCCTTTGACCCATTCAGCAAAGAACGGCGCGTTCAGGCTGTCACGCAACGCACTGGTGGCGACGACCCGCGTCCGCGTCACGGCATAGCTCTGCACCGTGCGATGAAATCTGCGCAAGACTTTTAAGGTGTAGGCCATGGCCTGCGGATCCAGGCTGCCATCTCTGAAAACGCGCTCGCCCAGGCGGGTGACTTCGCGGTCCTGATGGAGCGGAACCAAGCGGCCGCGGCGCAGCTCAGCAATGCTCAAGCGGACTGAGTTGGAGCCGATGTCTAGTGCGGCAAAGACCGGCATAGGCCCCTTACGCGGTGCGGGCCAGCGCGCTGGCGGCCTGGGCCGGCTTAGGTGGCGTGTGCGGAACAGCTCCCGGCTCAGCCACACGATACGCAGCCAAATAGTGACTGACCGCGGCGGTGGCGGCGGAATAGCTGTTGGCAAAGAGCGCATGGATTTCCACCAGCAGCGGACAGTTGATGCGCTCACTGAATCGTTTTTCCGCGGCGCGAGCCAGCAACTCCCAATCGTGCCACTCGCCGATGGCTTTCTGCACCGGCTTGAGCTCGCCGAGAAAGCGGTGCTGCGCGGGCGAATCCGCCGCCAATTCGGCAACATAGCGAAGCTTCTTCAAAACAATCCGCACTTGATGGAGCTTCCGAGGCTTGAGTGTCTTGTCGCCAACCAGTTGTGCTGCCAGCTGCCGCACGCCGGCCGCAGCGCTTTCCAGGGGGCCGTTGTTCAGGAGAAACGCTTTGACAGGACCTGCCTTGATGCTTACGGTGCTGGACCGCGCGTCTTCTGTAAGGTGCTCAACGCGGGCGAAAAACTTCTGCTTGTTGACCTTGCCCAGCGCGGCGATCAGCCGGCTTACCTGCCGTTGCCGCCGATGGCTAAGGGTCTGCAACAAGGCGCGACGGTCGGCGCCGGCGGAGCCGCTGGCCAGCGCGCCCAGCAAGCTCATCTCCACGTCCAGATCGCGCACCTTCCCTGCGCGCTTGCGCAGGCTGTCCAGGTCCAGAAGAGTCTCGCGCTGCTTCCCTGTCAACTTCGGCTGGGTAAATCCGACCAGAGCTTCCACCCTGCGGACGGTCGCACGCAACCGGTGCACGTTCCGGGCGGATAGATCCCGGTCATCGTCCATGCGCGATACACACGAGCGGATGTCCTTGCGAAGCTTTCGGGCAGTCTTTTCCAGCGGACTCATGGGAGCGGGGGAACCCAACGTTCTACGATAAACGACGCTCCCAGGCGATACAAGATCGGTTGCGATTCGTTCTGACGCGAATCGCACCATATTTGGGGCAAAGTTTCTGCAAAACTCGGGCATTATTTCCGGGGAGTTATGTTATTAATAGCTTGCAGGCGATGGAGTTCGCCTTAAACCGCCCCGGTGGCTGATGACTCCTACAACTTAATATTGGAGCCATATTGATGCGAACTCTGGTCGAGTGGAAAGCCTTCGTCTGGATCTCTCTGGGCGCCGTCCTGGGCGCAAACCTGCGGTACGTCGTCAGCAAGGTGATTGCGCGGTTCGGCGACTTCACTTTGCCCTACAGCACGCTGCTCATTAACGTCACCGGCAGCCTCATCTTGGGGTTCTTCCTGGTCTGGATTTCGGAACGAGTGCTGGCGAATCCCATGTGGCGATTGCTGGTCGCTGTGGGCTTTTGCGGGTCGTATACAACGTTTTCCAGCTACGCCTTTGAGACGATGGCGTATTTTGAGCAGGGCCACTGGACCTTGTTCGCCGCTAATATCCTGACTAACAATTTGCTGTGCCTGGGATCCATCTTATTGGGCGCGGCGATTGCGCGGGCGATTTGAGCAGCCAAGAGCGTAGAATCCAGATGAGGCCTCCTGAACCTTGTCAGAAACCTCTGTTTCTATGACTGAAACCGGCACCGCTGTGCAAGTCACGGTGTACCTGAATGAAGCGGATGAATGGCATCGCCGTCCGCTCCATCTGGAACTGCTGACGTACCTGCGCGAGCAGGAGATTGCGGGGGCCACCGTGCTGCATGCCGTCGCCGGCTTTACTGGACATAGCCGGGTAAAGACTTCCACGCTGGTGGACGTCGGAGGAAAACTTCCCCTGGTGCTGACGTTCATTGACAAAGCCGAGCACGTTGATCGCGTGCTGCCGCAGATCAAGCTGATGGCCGGACACCGTCTGATCGTCCGCGAAAAAGTCACCATTGAAGGAGAAGCGGATTGAGCACGCCTGCCTTGGACGTGCTGGCCATTGCCGCGCATCGCGATGACGTGGAGCAGACCTGCGGCGGAACCCTGCTGAAGATGGCGCAACGCGGGCAGCGCACCGGAATCCTCGACCTCACACAAGGTGAAATGGGAACACGCGGCACCGCCGACGATCGCGCCCACGAAGCCGCCGCAGCCGCCAAGATTTTGCAGGCAAGTTTCCGCCAGGCGCTGGATATCCCCGACGGCCGCGTGGAAAACAGCTGGGAGAACCGGCTGAAGATCGCCAACGTCATCCGCGAACAGCGCCCGCGGGTGGTGATTCTTCCCTACTGGCAAGGACGCCACCCGGACCACTACAACTGCGCAACCCTGGGTTACGAAGCGTGTTTCCTCGCCGGACTGAAGAAGCTGGGTGATAAACCGGGCTCGCTGGGGGGCGCGATCGGCGAGGCAGTAAGCCACCGGGCGCCGCATCGCCCGTTCAAGATTGTCTACGCCAGTCTTTATTATGACGTGCGGCCGACCTTCGTGGTGGATATTACTGACCAGTTTGAAACGCGGCTGAACGCGCTGATGGCGTATAAGTCGCAATACTCCGAGCAGAGCGCGGGCAGCGACATCTTCCCTTCCGAAAAAGAAATCCGCTCACGGCTGGAAACCATGGCCGGCTTCTACGGGCTGCTGGCCGGCGTGAAATACGCTGAGCCCTTCGTGCAGAAGGAAATCGGGCTGGTGGAAGATCTGACGCTGATTCCAGTGAAGTCAATCTGAGCAAATAGCAAATGGCAATTAGCAACTAGCAAAGGCTCCGAAGAGAATGGAGCAAGATCAGTCCGGACTGGCTTCGTCGGAACATTTTCAGCAGTCGAGGCAACGCAGCATCCTGCGGGCTATGAAGAGCCTGGAGCACCTGCCACCCATATCGGGTCGCGCTTCACCGGATCAGCGAAGAAGCAGCTAAAGCCAATACAATCAACAGATAGAGTCGCGGCCTCATGGCACGCCTTGGTTCCTTTGGTTAGAAAACTTTAAGACTGGCGGGGGAAACTGGCGATGATACGCCCAGGTGAGCGCGCATTAGCCCCAGCGTCCGGCATGCGGGGTCTTTTTTTAAGAAATCTACGGCAGGGTGTGAAACGTTTTGCCGGTTGGGAGCACTACTGATCAAACGGAGAACCATTGTGGAGGGTGCAGAGGACCCACCTGGCTCCTTCAAAATCCTCTGCTCCTTTCTTGTTTCTTTGCCTTGGTGGTTCAATCTTCGCGGCAGCAAGATCGCCGCGAAGATTTTTTCTTTTTGGCGTCCGACGCCTGCCAGCAAGGGGCTAAAGCCCGATCCAGTTAAGCCCTTACGGTGGGCCGGAAGGAACCGCGGGAGAGCTATTAACACGTCATCCCGAGCTCCGTCAATGAGGACGCGATTTTACCAGCGTCCGAATAGGAGCGAGGGACCTTGCGCTTCACCAAATATGGGACCAACACCTTTCAAGCACAAGGTCCCTCGGGCCTACTCGCAAGCTGAAGAATGCGCTTGCTCGTCAACGGCCCCTCGGGATGACGCCGCATAAATTTGAGAAAAAGAGAAGATAGTCCTCTCGCACTCTCTGGTTTCCCAGCCCTGATACTTACAGAGGCTGAAGCCAAACCCAGCTCTCCTATCCCTCCAGAATTCGGCCGACGTTGGCTCCTTCCGGCAGGGTTCCAAAGGTGTGACCGTGGTCGCCGGCGATGCGTGACGCCAGGAAAGCTTCGGCGATCTCCGATCTTCCGTGCCGGACCACCAATGACGCCTGCAGGGCCAGAGCCAGCCGCTCCGCGAGACGGCGCGCGCGGACTTCATGCCCACCGACCTTGCCGGAAGAGGGCTTGAGAATATCGCCGAGTTCGGATTGAATCGTGGCGACGAAGCGGTCCAGCCGGGGGTCAGAGCCTGCGGTGGTTTTCAATTCGGCAAGCAGAGCCTGGGCCGTGGCGGGATCTTTGCTCAGCGCGCGCAGGATGTCCAAACAAATCACGTTGCCCGAGCCTTCCCATATGCCGTAGAGCGGCGCTTCGCGGTAGAGGCGCGGCATGATGGATTCTTCCACGTAGCCGTTGCCGCCTAAACATTCAAGAGCTTCTCCAACATGCAGCGGCGAGCGCTTGCACAACCAGTACTTGCAGATGGCGGTGGCGATGCGGCTGAAGGCGCGTCCCTGGGCGTCGGCGGCGCGGGCATCAAACGAAGCCGCCAGCCGCGCGACCAGCAAAGTCGCGGCTTCCGACTCGACCGTAAGATCGGCCAGCACCTGGCGCATGAGCGGCTGGTCGATCAGCAATTTGCCAAATGCCTGGCGATGGCGGCAATGATGCACGGCCTGCACCAGGGCCTGGCGCATCAGCCCGGCGGAAGCGATGGCGCAATCCAGGCGGGTGTGGTTGACCATCTCAATGATGGTGTTCACGCCGCGGCCTTCTTCGCCCACCTGCCGCGCCCAGGCGCTCGCGAACTCAACTTCGCCGGACGCATTCGAGCGGTTGCCCATCTTGTCTTTAAGCCGCTGGATGTAGAAGTTATTCTTCTCGCCCGTGGGCGTCCAGCGCGGCAGGAGAAAGCAAGTGATGCCTTTGGGCGCTTGCGCCAGAATCAGAAACGCGTCGCACATGGGCGCGGAGATGAACCATTTGTGTCCGGTGATAAGAAATTCGCGGCCGCGGTCACTGAGGCGCTCGGCGCGCGTGGTGTTGGCGCGAACGTCTGACCCGCCCTGCTTCTCCGTCATGCCCATGCCCAGCAGCGCGCCGGATTTCTCTCGTACGGGAAGGAAGCGGGGATCGTATGTGGGCGATAGAACTTTGGCCTCCCACTCGCTGGCCAGGTCAGGCTCAACGCGCAGGGCCGCCATGCCGGAGAACGTCATGGAGATGGGGCAGGTGTGCCCGGCTTCATTCTGCACGGTAATCATCAGCTTGGCGGCGCGGGCCACGTTGGCGCCCACGCGTTTATGCATGAACGGCAGGCTGTGCAGCTTGTGCTCCGTAGACGTCCGCATGAGGTGGTGCCATGCGGGATGGAAGAGAACTTCGTCGCGGCGATTACCGGCGGCATCGTGGGTATGCAGCACCGGCTTGCTCTCGTTGGCCTCAAATCCCCAGCGCTGGGCTTCGTCGCTGCCCAGCAAATGTCCCAGTTCCGAGATCTGCCTTTCCGCCCAGCCCGCACCTTCCCGGCGCACAGCCTCCACCAAAACTCGGTCGGTGAGAAACAGGTTGTAGCCGGTAAGCGGCGGGACCTGGTTCTGGACGTCGTGGGTGGAATCAGAGATGGGCAACGGCGCGAGTCGGGTGCGTGAAGTGGGCATGGGGTAATTATGCGCTTAGGCGTGGCGGTGGTGGCAAGAGTGGGACTCGCCCGGGAACCACCCCAAGGCTAAGTGAAAATTCCGTGAAACGATTTGCGGCTTTGGCTCACTACTGTTCGGCAGTTCGCTCCAAGCAGAAGCGTTTGCGGCCCGATTCCGCAAATGGCGCCAGCAGCCGTTACCCCCTCCTGAAACCGCTGGCGCGCCTTAGCGATAGCAAGACTGGCAATGTCCCGGAGCCGGAATCCCCCTGGAAATCGCATGAAGAACCTCTTCGTGACCGAAGACGATTCTTCACGCCAGAAAAGGAGTTTCCTCCGATGAAACAATTTGTGAAAGTTGCCGGCAGACTGGCAAGCGTTGTAACCCTGACCCTTGTGCTGGCGGTGATCGCCCACGCGCAGAACGATACCATTACGCCTGACCCGTACGAAACCAGCAAGGAGCCTGTCTATCCGACGCCGCAGGCCGACCGTGCCCTGCTTTACGTTGCCCGCCCAGATCACGCTATCTTGTTTGGGTTGGAAACTTTCAAAGTTTTTGTGGACGACAAGGCCGCTGGATGGCTCCCGCAACGGTCTTATCTGGCTGTCCAGGTGGAGCCGGGCGAAAGGCTGATTTGGGGTCCGTCGCGCAATGAAGCGCAGAGATTCGACCTGGAAGCGGGCAAGACCTATCTGCTGGTGCTGGCCGAGAAATACAGGACGGTCAACACCGGACGCAGCTCCTACAGCGTACTGGACGCCACCTGGTGGGTCGTACGCCACCCCGAGGAGATCAAGAACCTGGTCCCCGCCGCCAAGCTGAAGTATGCAACCACTATGGACGAGTCGATGGCGGAGCTCAACAAGGAGGCGGCAAAGAAGTTCGAGAAGACCAACGCCAAGGCGCACTATGCCATGGACGTGGCCCTGCCCATGAGTTTTGAGAAGGTGATGTACCGGCGAGCCAAGAAGGAATTCTCCCTCAAGACATGGGAGGACACCGGAATGCTTACCATCGGCCGCGAGAGCATCGAGTTCAAGGGCGACAAGATGACCGTGGTAGTTCCGATGAAGGACCTGCGATGGTTCGCTTATGACACCATCGTCAGCAAGACAGTGGGCGTGCTCTTCAACCGGGCCTTGGGCGAAGCACAATGGAACATTCTCAGCATCATGAGCGAAGGACAAGAACAAACAATCGCGTTCAAAGATGGCCGTCGTCTCTCTGACGGCTCGGAGACCAAGCGGATCTATAGGGCGTTGCAGGCCGCGGCGCCGGAAAAAGCACAATCCTCGGCAAAAGCGGCGGCTGCTGTTGCGGCTCTTGCGGATAATTCGCCGCAAACGGCGGCAGCCGGAGAGAACCAGCCATCGGTTCCTGAGCCAGCCCAGGAGGCGAAGGCTGAGACCAAGCTAGCGGCTCTTGTGCCTCAGTCTGCTGCGGCGCCGAGTTCGGCCAACGTGAGCACTATCGTTATTGCGCGGGAAGGGAGCTTTGGATCGCCATTGCTTCAGCGTGACACTCTCAGGATGATCTCCGTGCTCGACAACGCCGAGCCTCCAGACTGCGATGGCGTCCGGCGAGTTCTTAAAATGGAAATTACCAAGGAGCCGGCGGGTGTGAAAATTAAACATAACCGCGCGGTGTCCGGCTGGTGGGAGGAGCGCTGGACCATCGACCGCTGCGGCACGCAACGCATTTACAGCATAACTTACCGTAACGATAGCCGGGGCGAGGTTGACTTCGGAGCCGGAATGGTAAGAACCCTGGGATCGCAAGCGCTTCGAGATGACACTCTCAAGGCCATCTCCGCACTGGACGGCCCCATGGCGCCGGACTGCAAGACCGAACGGCGAGTTTTTACGTCGGAAGTTAGCCGCTTGCCGGACGGTGTAAAGGTCGAGGCTAACCGCATGGTGGCCGGCTGGTGGGAAGAGCGCTGGACCATTAATCGCTGCCAAGTGCGAGTCGCTTACGATGTAACGTATCGCGCCGATGGCCGGGGCGGGACTGATATTAGTCCCAGAGGTGCCCTGGAGCAGGAGAAAAAAACAGACACCGCCACGCCTCCTCCGCAGCCCGCGGCGGGAGAGAATCCACCTCCAGCGGCTGCGCCATCGCAACCACCAGCCTCGGGAGCGCTCCCGGATGGGTTTGTGCTTTTTGAAGAACGCAAAGACCAGTTCACCATCGCCATTCCCAAAGACTGGACGGCGTATGACCAGTCACGTTTGCTGGGAGAGCAGCAGGCACAGAAGAGGGGCGGCATGTTCAACGTGATCATTTTTTATCGCGCTCAGGACCCGCCTTCCAACGACGGTATGTCTGTGGAAATAATGAGAAAGATCGACGTCGGCGAGGTGCCATCGTTTTTTGTACAGAAGATGGCCGCGGAAAAAGGCATGTCCTGCGATGGGTTCTCAGAAAAAGCCGGGAAACAAGTAGTCAAGCTTCTGGGCCTGGACGGTTCGCATTGGGAGCCAAGCCCGGTTGCCGGGTGCAAGGGAGTGAGAGTTCGCGGCAGCGGAGGGGACAGGAAACAAGATGTCTATGCTGCATCTGACGGCCGGATTTTGTATCTGTTCTACCTGCGCATGCCTGCCGAAAAGTTCGAGCAGAACGCCGAGGTATTTCAAAAATCCGTAGCCACAGCAAAGCTTACCGCGGCTAAGTGATAGAAAGGCGGCCTGTGTCGCCGACTACGGGGCTTGATGGTTTCCCTGACCCTAGCCCACCGCTTACGCGGTGGGCTACGCTCTTTCGCGCCTACAGCGCTGGTTCGGGAACGGCGCCGTCCGCGCATGCGGCGCTGATCACGGCTGTCGGCTAGGTCATGCAGGCTGAGGGTCACAAAAAAAACACCGCCGTTTCCACGCTCGCGCCGTGGACATGTACTACTTCGTTATTGATTCGCTACCTGAATTGCGTTATCATGGGCCGCGCCCTAGGGTGTGAAGTGCGGAAGTTCTTTGAAATCTGAGCAACTGGCAGCTAGCAACTGGCAAGAGCGTGTGACCTGTCAGCCGGTTCATTGGGATCCGATTGAGATCACGTCGCGCTAAGTCCTTTGTTTATTGGGATCATTGGGATGAATGGGGAGGGGTGGGGGTATCCCAATGGGAGGTACAGATCGGGTGATCGGAACATCGGGTGATTGGGTGATCGGGAGAACACCGCCGAGGGCGGCGGTGCTACACGAGGGTCGTCCGCGAAAGGACATCGCCGGGGATGACTTAAGCTAAGTCTATATTTTCCGGGGATGAACGGGAGGGGCTAG
>JBGPLR010000043.1:0-12333 GCA_041486545.1 Terriglobia bacterium | reverse complement strand
CGCTGATGCCAACGCCATCGCGCACGGCAAGAAGCTGGTCACGGAGAGCGGATGCGCGGCGTGTCACCAGATCAACGGCGTCAATCCGCCGCAGAACTTTGCTCCCTCACTCGCTCGCGTCGGTAGCCGCGCGCTGGCGATCGTCGTATTCGCTCCGGGCATGAAACACACCCTGCCGGACTACATCGCAGCCAAGATTCGCGATCCGCGGTCGTTCGGTCCCGGCCTGAAGATGCCGAAGTTCACTCTCACGAGCGACCAGATGGACGCCCTCACCACGGCGCTGCTGGCGCAAACCGATCGCGCTGCCGGTCTGCCCCATGAGTTGATCACCTCCGCTGAACGCGTGACCAACTATCATCCCGGCGGCGAGGCCGGCCGCCTGATGGAGGACCTGCGCTGCCTGAGCTGCCATGCCATCAACGGCAATGGAGGCGACATGGCGCCGGACCTTACCCGCGAAGGCGGGGCCGTCCAGCGCGCATGGCTGGAAGAATTCCTGAAGAACCCCAACACGCTGCGTCCGGCTCTTATCCGGCGTATGCCTAAGTTCAATCTCACGCCGTCAGAAATCAAGATCATCTCTGACTACATCCAGGTCGCGTATCAGGCCCCGGGCTTCGATTCAACCGCCTTGGATCAGCGCACTCTGAACGCAGACGCAGCCGCGCGCGGCAAACAGTTGTTCTATTCCAAATATGGATGCAACTCCTGCCACATCGCTGACTACAAGAATGACAAAGGCTACGTTGGACCGGCCCTGGTCAGCGTCGGCAAACGCCTCACGCCGACCTGGACCTATAAATGGTTGAAAGACCCGGCCGGCCTTCGGCCCGGAACGTTGATGCCCAATTTTGCCTTGCAGGACAACGAGGCCCGCGATCTCACGGCGTTTCTCATGACCTTAAAGGCCGCTCAGGGAGGTGGCAAATGAAGTTTTTGGGCATTACAGTAATTGCCATGGGAATCTTCCTTGCGGGATGCAAGAAGTCCACAACACCCGTGCTGCAGCCTGCGAAGTTCGGCGTGAAGATCACCGAAGTCAGCGGCAGCAAGCAGCTGGCGCAGGTGGGGTCGGCCCTGCCGCAGCCGGTCGTTGTGCAGGTGAACGGAGCCGACGGCAATCCCGTGGCCGGCGCACTGGTCACGTTTCGCGGTGAAGGAGTGCAGTTTACTCCGGCGCAGGCGCTCAGCGATACCAGCGGCCAGGTCACGGCGGCAGTGCAGTTGGGATTCAGCGCCGGCGACTACCAGATTGTCGCGGAGACACCCAAGTCTAAGTCCGGCGGCGGCAGTGATACGCTCACTTTGCGTGAGACAGCGCTGGGCTACGAACAAACGCTCGGCCAGACCGTGAATGACAAGTACTGCATCCGCTGCCACAACAACGAATCCACGCCGGAACGCGTTTCCAACTTTGACAACTTATCTCCGGCGCCGCATTTCTTTACCGACGGCGCTACTCTGAACCGCATGTCAGACGCGGACTTGATCAGCATCACTTCCCACGGCGGAGCAGCCTTGGGTAAGTCAGCGCAAATGCCAGCTTACAGCTCCACGCTGACGCCGGTGGAGATGAAAGCCGTTGTGTCGTACATTCGCGCGATTGCGGATCCACCTTACCAATCCCCCGGAGTGAAATATGCCAAGTAAGCCCCGGTTCCGCGTGCTGGCAGTTGTTCTCCTCAGTGGAATGGCCTGTTCGGCGCAAATCCTGTCTTTGGGTAAGGTCACTGATCCTGAGTGCCGCAATCTGCAACAGCAGTATGCTGACCAGTTGCAGAAAATTGCCGCGGACGCGTCCGCCATCCACTTTCCGTTTCCCTTCTATTTCAGCCAGACGCTGGATATTGACGAAGTCCGGCAGAAGCAGCTGCCACAGGGGTCCATCCACTTTGACCGCGTGAACGGACAAATCGCCCTGGCCATCACCGGCAACTATTACATTTCGTATTCCGCTGAGGCGCTCACCAAGAACGCGCGGGCGCGCCGCACGTTCCAGGACGTGGTCCTGCCCATCCTGAAAGCCGCGGTCGCCCGCTCCGGACGCACGATGCCCTTCGAGTCATACGCATTTGAAGTTTCTCACCACGTGCGCTCGAAAGTCCTCAAGGTCGGAACTGAAGGTCCGGAAAATTTGATGCTGTTTCTTCCGCGTCCCGTAGCGGACCGCCTGGCCCAGGCCAAGGACGTGGAAGCGCAGCAGGCCGCGCTTCTCGACGGTGAAGCGTACGTCAATGGCGAACCTCTCACGCTTTGGCTTACAGGTGACGACGCGCCCACTGACGTCCGCGACCGCTACCTGGCGCGCCATAGCCGCGACAAAAAACCTGCAACGCTGGCTGCGGCTGAGCCTGCCGAACCCGGAACGCTGGTCAGCCCCCACCTGCTTCCTCAGTCAGACTTGCTGAGCAAGGTCCGTGACAGCAAGAACGCGCCGCGCGAGATCTCACCTGTGGAGTTGGAGAAACTGCAGACCATGCATGAGACCACGGTGCGCAAGTTGGTTGCCGACCTCAATGCCCAGGCGCATTTTGTGGACTATGCTCCACCGGCGTTCGTCGCGTTCCATGATGGCGCTTACCTGCAGCTCAGCATGAACACCAACCTGGAGCAGCCGGCAGGGGCGTCGCAATATCGCATCGCGGCCCTGGCGTTTGACAATCACATTGCTCATGTGTTGCGCGCGGTTTCCAAGTATTTTCGCGAAGGCTCGCGCTTTGACGGAATTAACTTCAGCACCACGGTCCATCAGGCGGCACAGCCGGCGAGCCTGTCTGTTGAGTACGTGGTGCCGTTTTCGGCGCTGGTTTGTTATGAAAAGTATGATTGCACAGGCCAGGAACTCATCAACCGCAGCATCGTCCTGATCAACGGAGAGAGAGTTACGCTCGATCTGCAGCGCGCAGAAGCGGATTACAACAGCGGACCGCGCTGATCATGCCGGTTAGCATTGTTTGCGTTATCTAATTTTCAAGAGACGCACGCAATCGCGTGAGAATGGCGGGCAGTTCAATACTGAGCCGGCCCTTGGTGGCAAATTCATAGGCGCCACTTTTCTTACAAGCTTGCCGCAAACCGGGCATGTCGTGGGCGGTCAGCATAACCACGGGAATCGCTGGAAAACGTCCGCGCAGCACTTCGGTGGCTTCCAATCCGCTCATTCCCGGCATCTGCAGGTCCATGAGCACCAGGTCGGGACGCAGGTCCGCGATGGTAGCAAAGGCTTCGTGGGCTCCCAGAGCTGTTCCTACTACTTCGGAATTAGGATCGTCTTCAAGGAAGGAACAAAGAGTCCTGATAAACGTTGGAGAGTCATCCACCACCAGGATTCGAAGATTCTTCATTGCCGGTTGCAGCATTTTTCTTGTCTCCTGTCGTGCTTCCGCCGGATACTCGCCTGTCTCTGGGGCTGCGGCCAAACCCGGTTCATAGCGACTTCGCCCTGTGCTCACTACGGCCCAAGGCGGTGTGGAGTCGTCACTACAGTAGATGCTGCATTGCCTTCAAAGATATACGCTAGGAGGACAAATCGAATCAGGTGGATTGCTGATTTCCCCCGGGGAGAACCTTGAAAGATGTCTTAAGCGACTGCGCCTGAGGAGGAACCTAGGGCGGGATCCAGGGGCAGAGTGGCCAGAATGGTGGTGCCTCCGCGGCCGGTTTTGATCTCTAATTGCCCCTTCAGCAGGCGCATTCGTTCCCGCATTGCGGCAATGCCGACTCCGGCGTTGGCCAGTCCGGGCGGAAGGCCTCGGCCCTGGTCGGCGATTTCCAAAGTCAGCAGTGACTCTCCGCGGCAAAGCAGGATGGTTGCCGTGGCGCTGTGTGAGTGACGATGAATGTTGGAGAGGGACTCCTGCACGATGCGGAATACCGCCAGTTCCACATCAAATCCTAATTGATCAAGCTCTCCCTGGGTGGTCAGGGTAACCGCAATGCCGCTGCGCCGGCTGAAGCCTTCCACGTAACCCCGCAAAGTCCGGCTCAGGCCGAGTTCCTCCAGCAGCGGGGGATGGAGCAGGTAGGAGATGGTGCGCAGCTCGCTGGTGCATTGGTCGACCAACCGCTGCGATTCCTCAATGGCGTTCTGCATGGCCGGTATTGAAGCGCAAGCCTCTTGCATCCGCGCCATATTCAAGCTCAGGGCAACCAGGTTTTGGGTAGCTCCATCGTGCAGCTCGCGCGCCAGGTTCCTGCGCTCCTCTTCCTGCACCCGCATCATCCGCCGGGAAAGTTCGTGCACCTCTTCCTCCGCATGTTTGCGCTCGAGAATCTCTGATTGGAGAGATTGGTTGCTCGTCAGCAGGTCGGCGGTTCGTTCGCGGACCCGCAGTTCCAGTTCATCGTGCGCTCGCCGGAGTTCTTCCGCCGCACGCACGTCCTGTGTAACATCGCTGCAAATGATGGTGAAGGTCCTATCGCCGGCGACGTCAAGCCGGGACACCGACGCCGCCATGGGGAACTCAGTGCCGTCTTTGCGAAGACCAAAGACCTGCCGGCGTTTCGACATTAGAAGACTCTGCTTGGCCGACTCTGCGAACTGGGCAACGTGTTTGGCGTGCATGGCGCGGAAGCGTTCGGGAATCAGGATGTCCATGGATTGCCCCGTGGCCTCTTCTGCGGTGTATCCAAAAATCTTCTCCGCGGACAGGTTATAAAGCGTAATGCGCTGGTCTCTGTCAGCGGACACCACAGCTTCCGCGGAGATTTCCAGTATGCCGGCGAAGCGGGCTTGGGAGGTGCGCAACGATTCTTCAACGCGCCGCCGCTCGGCAACTTCCAATCTCAGTTTGTCTACGATCTGCGCGATCACCATCAGCAGCAAACTGGCACCGAGGCCGGAAAGCAGCGTCATGAGCGGCAGATTGGATCGAATGTTTCGCATGGCCTCGGGGTTGGGCCAGACTCTAAGCCGCCACGTTGGCCCGGGAAGAGCGATGTCCACGGCATGAGTCCAATCATGTTCGTTTTCCGGGTTGCTGCCGGCCAGGCGGAACGCCTCCTCGCCATTGGCCGCCACCACCACGGAAAAATTCAGGCCTTTGATGTCTACAAACATGGTGTCCAGGGAACGTTGCGCGTCAAAGTAGCCAAGAACGAATCCGCGGAACTGTGCTCGTTGATAGATGGGCACAACCGTGAGCCATTGCTTCTGGCCGGCCGGCGACGTAAGCAGCGGTGACACCGTCTCTTTGCGTGACAGCATCACGGCCGGCAGCAGGGCCTCGCGTATTCTATTGTCCACGCGAGGCGATTTCTCTCCTGGAGCCAAGGACACCCAACGTTCCTCATATTTGGGATCGAGCCATTCAATCGCGATGCAACCGGGGTGATGTTCAAGATACAGGTTGGCAAACGCCATCCATTCCGCATGCGTCGGCTCGCCGAACTCCCACATCTTGGCCAGCCGGACCTGCCCCAGCATCCACGCGTCCATGTCGGAGCTAAGATCGGCCGCCACCGCGGAAGCGGCCAGCCGGGTTACTTTCTGGATATGAGCATGCTCGTTGGCGGTGGCTACGCGCCAGGAGATGAGGGTCCCGGCCACCCCGATGCACAAAACCACCAATGCCAATCGCGACACCGCAGGCCTCATGGCCATCCGCGTACGGCCCATTTGGAGTCTCCTACCGGGGGAATTTCAGGATGAATCTGGCGACTACAGAAAGGATGGAATAATCCCCTAAAGTCTTTAACGGTGCAACTCAGGCGAATCCTGCCTCCGCATGGCACCTTTAATAATTGGGCCAATTATGATTCTGCAATAATTAAAGCGGGGTTAGTGCCAGATTAGAGATTTTAATGTTCCGCCACTCCAGAGACAACGCTAAGTACCTGATTCAGGATTCGCGGCTTAATCCGAGGCCCCACTTGTTAAGCCGAGGCCCCGCTTGTCGTCACTGGTCTTGACTAAAGAATGCTCAAGCGTACAAGCCTTGATGGCTGCATTTATTCAACATATTATCAACAACACATCAGAAACTAAGGGTCAGCGGGCATTCTCTGCCCGTGGCTCCTGACCAGTGACTGGACTGCAGAACGGAAATGGACGGTCCAACTGCGAAGGCAGTTGCGGCCTTAGAGGCTTTTCATTAACTAATGACGTAACTTGGGTGGTAAGCTGCAAAAAACCTGGAAAAGCTGGTCTGGGCGCGGTTCCAAATCTCAAGGACGCGGCAGGGGTTGGAACCCACGGTCTAGTGGTTGCGGACTCGAACAGTCTTCTTCTGTCAGGCGCGCAATTCTTGGTCTCCTCTAATTCCGGGTTGCAAAGAGGTGGGTAGATGGCGGTACGTGTAATGCTTGCTGACGACCATGAAATCGTTCGTCAAGGCTTGCGAGTTCTGCTGGAGCGGGAAGGATTCGACGTGGTAGGCGAAGCCGCAGATGGCCGCGAAGCCATGAAACTGTGCGAAGCCCATCATCCCGAGGTTGCCATCCTCGATTTGTCCATGCCACTTCTGAACGGCGTGGAGGCTGCGCGGCAGATCATCAAATCCAACTCGCGGACCAAAGTGGTCCTGCTTACCATGCATACGGAAGATCACCTGATCCTGGAGAGTTTGCGCGCCGGTGTGACCGGATACGTTCTCAAGACCAGGGCTTCGGGCGAGTTGGTCCAGGCCATTCGCGCGGTTTGCCGGGGAGAAATGTTTTTGACCCAGAGCATTTCCCGCACCATCGTCCAGGCATTTCTGGTGAAATCTGATCTGCCGCAGCAGCCCATCAGCGACCGCGAGCGTCAGGTACTACAACTGGTGGCTGAGGGCAAGACGACGAAGGAAGTTGCCAACTTGCTGGGCATCAGCGTCAAGACCGCCGAATCTCATCGCTCCAACATGATGGAAAAACTGGACATCCATGACACCGCTGGACTAGTTCGCTACGCCATCCGCAAAGGCATCATACAATCGTAGTCCGATTTCCTCAGGCGACCTTTTTCGCATACGCGCGTGCGTACCACTCAGGACGCTGCCCAAGAACCTACGGTCGCACTAACTTCTAAAGGAAAGATGGCAGGCGCGATTTGGACACGGACTAGACCAGACCGCACGTCTCTGCTGTGATGGTGCGTAGTTATCGCTGAATTCGGCCGACAAAGCCTTTCCCGAAAGTTGTTTGAGAGCTGCGTCACGCGATAAGTGTGATCTATGTCACTCCTCTGCGCTCAGGGTTTCTCCGCACGTGAATTGCCCAACCCACCTGATTGTTGTGATTAGTTGCGCAGTACACACTGTTCCCCGTTACTAGAGTTCCATGCTGACGCCCGGACTTCCGGATCAATCCAAGCTCCCCTGGGCCTAACGCGTTCGACATAGGGCATTTTGTCGAGGAACTAGACCCCACAGAAATCTGCCTACTAGGAGAAAGACACCATGAGTCTCACAAGAATCTTCAAGACAAGAAGCACAGCAGCCCGCTTTGTTGGCGTCCTGTTGCTTAGTCTGCTGGCCATTTCGGCCACTGTTTGGGGCCAACTTCCGGTCCCCGGATCATCACAGTTTGACATCACCGGATTTATCCAGTCGGCCACCCTTGGCGGAGCGGGCAGCGGCTCCGGCTCGGGCGCGCACCAGGGCGGCTTTATCACCGTCAACGGGCACCTGATCACCATACCTTCGGAAACCATCGTGATCCTGCCCGCCAACGCCCTTACATGGCAGGAGCTTTTTGCTCAGGCCCCGGCGCCGTACGGACCTGGGCAGACGGGCTTGGCAATGGCCGATGTTCCGCCGCCGCTCACCACCTACGAAGCACACGTGATCGGCAACCGCGTGCTCGGCGGCCCAGGCGGCGCGGACGTATATATCGCCGGGCTGGTCTGGATCACCCAGCAGGGCCTGAATTCCGGCCAGGGTTTCATCAACTGCATTAACTACGCCACCGGAGAAATGCGCGTAGGCGGCCCGCTCGGCAATTGCGCCGCCGGCATGCGTATTCAACTCAACGATCCGCTGAATCCTGCGGTCGGCACCGGTCGTTATGGCCGGCCCACCACTCCGGACGCACGGTTCACGGTAGACCAGGACAACCCGACGATTCAATCCATCACCGGTTTCCCCATGTGCATACCGCGCGTCCTGGCCGATCCTAACATTGCCGGAAACCCGCAAGACCCGCTATGTCCGGTTCTCCAGCGGCCCTTGGTGGGGAACCCAGCGGCAGCGTGTGCAGCCCCAACGACGGTTGGCGTCCCCTGCACCAGCTTCACCATGCTGGCTCCTCCCGTGGCCCCAGGAGGACAACTTGATCCCACGGTCCAGGCGCCGTTCGAGGTAGGCGACTTTGTCACGTATGCGGGAACGCTGGTTCAGGACGCGACTCCGCTTACACCCACGGCTGGGCCATTTCCGGGACTGGCTAATTTGTACATTTCCGCCCACACCATCACCAACAACGTGGCGATCTACACGGCGGGGGGTACGAATCCCGCTTATATCACGGTCAATGTGTCCCTGATCGGCACCGGCGGACTCACGGTGATCGGCGCCAATGAGGCGGCGATCCGCACCCGGTTTGAGGGCTTCACCAGCGACGTGGACCCAACCCCAGCCAATCAGCGCTTGATCAACATCTACGGCATTGATCTGGCCCCTCTAGGTTCGCCCGTCCCGGGCGCGACCAGCGACCGCTACCTGGGAGTCATCGGCGTGGATCCAGGTCCGCCCACGGGCGCAGCTAAAGGCCGTTGGCGTTTCCGGCCGCCCTGCGATCCTTTCGGAACCATTGAGGCCAAACCCGACAAGCAATGCGTGATGAACCAGGCCAACACCTTCCTGCCGCCTACCCGCGAAGTACGCGCGGTGATAGGAGCATCGCAGGGTGGTGGCGTTCCGGCGGCATTTACCGCACCGATTACCGCCGCATCGCCTACCGCAGCCAATGGCATCGTTTGGGGCCAGTACCACGCTCCGATTGCCGACTACATCTTCCCCGAGCAACTGCCCGGGAAAGCGCCGATTCCGGAAAACAACTTCAACACCATGCCCTTCCTGGCCCAGGGCGGATATACCTCATCCGCGGGCACGATAGTAGCGCAGCTTGATCCCTGGCCCAGCGACGTTATCCCCAACATCACCTGCTTCCCGCCGACCGCCAGCGCGGGCGGTCCTTATGCGGTTGGCTCCGGCGGAACCATCGGGCTGATCGGCAGCTCCGGTGGGACAGGCCCGTTCACCTTCAGCTGGACAGCAACGGCGGGGACCTTCGATAATGCCGCCGTCGCCAACCCGAACTACACGGCGCCCCAGGTGTCTGTGGCGACTCCGGAAACTGTATCGCTCACGGCGTCGAATGGCTGCGGCTCCAATACCGCATCGGCCAACGTCGCGGTGGCAGCGGCGGCGGCCCCGACCGTGGATCCCATCGCCAACCAGGCAGTGGATTCTGGAGCATCGGGCAGCTTCGCGGTCAGCGGCTCTGATCCCAATGTTCCGGCATCGGTGCCGCTCACTTGGTCGGTGTCGCAGACCGGCACGATCGCTCTGCTAAACCTGACCATCACGTCCACTGGATCAACCACGGCGAACGTGACTTACTCGGCCCCGGCTGGCGTGCTAGTTGCGACACCCGTCACCGTCACCGTCACCGCCACCAACGTTGCTGGCGTCGCCTCGGCGCCGGTATCCACCACTGTGACCATCAATCCGGCAATTGTCTGTAACCCGCCAGTAGCCAATGCCGGCGGCCCGTATACGGTTGGTTCCGGAAGTTCGATCACGCTGAACGGAAGCGCTACCGGGACGACGCCCATCACGTTCCTCTGGGCAGCGCCAAGCCAGGGAAGCATCAACCCGCTGACCAGCGCCACGACGACATACACAGCGCCTGTGCTTCTGGTGGCGACCGATGTGCCCTTGTCACTCACGGCCAGCAACAGCTGCGGAAGCAATACCGCAGCCTCATCCGTACACGTCAATGCGGTGCTGCCGCCTGCGATGAATACCGTGCCAAACATGACGGTGTTTTCGGGTGCGGCAGGCAGCTTCCCGATCAGTGGAAGCGATCCTAACGTTCCTGCATTGTTGCCTCTGGGCTTCACCGTAACCCAGGCCGGCGCGCCGGCTCTGATCGGCCTCACTGTAACCCCAGGACCCAACCCGCCGGGAACTGGAGCAACCGTAAGCTTCACCGCTCCGACCCTGCCTTTGGGTCAGGTAACCAGCGTGGTGATCACCCTCACGTTTACGGCGACAAACTCGTTCGGTGTGCCCTCGGCGCCGATAACCGCCACGGTCACCGTCAACCCGCTGCCCGATGTCATCGGCATCGCGGCGGCGGAATACCGTACCGGCTTAAAACGGCTGATCATCACCGCCACCTCGACGGTCGTCAGCCCCAACGTGGTTTTGAAACTGCAGCCTTACCTCACGACCACGGGAACCACCTATAACCCCGATCCCGCAGCAGGCGGAGTCGGAAACGTGTTCACCAACAACGGCGGCGGCAACTACTCCCTAACCATCAACGGAGTACCGGCGCCAGCCTGCGGCAACCCGGCGGGATATCAAACTCCCTGTCCAACCAAGCCGATTGATGTCAAGTCGAACCTGAATGGTGATAGCGGATTCCAAGCTCTCACCAGAATCAGGCAGTAACAGTCAGCTCTGGGCGGTCGAAGAGCGAACCTGCTCTTCGGCCGCCAAGGCTGTCTAAGCATCACCCAGGTTTAGAGCGCCCCCAAGTTTTAGAGCAACACCCCCAGGTTTCAGACGACACCTCCCAGGTTTCGAGCAACACCCAGTACAAGGAGCTAAGGAAAATGAAGACCCTATGGAAAGCAGCAACACTAACCGTAATAGTTGTGGGGGCGATCCTGGCGACAGGTATCCAGGCGTCCGCACAAGACCCGCCGCCCGGCCAACCCGTACTTCTGGGCACAACCGGTGCGTGCAATAACGTCAACCAAGGCGGACCCTGCACCCAAACCAGCACACTAGTGCAGATTGATCCGACCAACGGCGCACTGGTCAGGACGATCGGTCCGGTGGGCTTTACCGTCAACGGGCTGGCCTGGGACGTCACCTCCGGCAAGCTGTACGCCACAACCGCCGTCGGCGATGTGAGTTTCCACGGCTTGATCACCATTGATCCCAATACGGGACAGGGCACGCCCGTGAATCCAAGCGTGGTTAATTTCGGGCTGGCTGTCACGGCCGGGACCCTGGGTTCTCCCGTCCACTCCGTCGCTATCGATTCCAATGGGAACGCCGTCGCGTGGTATGACGAGTTTCCACCGCCGGTGGGAGTCACCGACACTTTCGTCACGCTCGATAAGGCCACCGGCATTGGCATTGAGCATAACAACACCGGGATCAACTCGGGCCAGAACGGGCTTGCGTTCGCCAAGCATGATCTGCTGTGGAACATTGACAGTCCCAAGCTGGTGAACAATGTTGTGACGCAAACGGCCTACATGCTCAATCCAGCGGATGGAACGCCGCTTGATACCAGGGAATTGACTCCGCCAACGCCGTCTGCCCTGGGCGATTTCAATCCCGAAGGCAATAAGTACTATGGCCTTAACTTCCAGGCCTTCGGCAGCGGCAATACTTCCCTGGTGGTGGTTGACCTGAAGAAAGGAACGACGACCGCGCTGGGGCAAACGGTGGATGGGCTGCACGTGATCGCATTCATCAAACACCTCCCATGAGTTCGAAGAAGTAAAGGTAGCACGGCACGTATGCAGCTTTATTGCAAAACCGCAGCGGTTAACCTGAAGGGCTGCCGAGTCACTCGGCTTGGCAGTCCCCCTCCCGCTGGGCTTACGAAATCTCCGGCCAAGTTGTTCGATAACAAACGCGAGCGAGCCATTGGAATTCATGCGACGCATGTGACGAACGTCACATACAGCTACTCCATCACATTGATAATGTGCCGCTACTTAAGAAGTCTCTTTTTTGGAAATTGCGAAAAGCTCCCTTCCGGAGAGATTCGATTTGATTCCGCCCGAGTCTCAGAGCTACCCCTCCAGGAAGAACCCCAGGTAAAAAGAGTTCAAGGGCTGCGCAAAAGCGGCAGCCAAAACAGGGCCCAAATCGCGGTCAAGGGACAAGTGTGTTCGGCCGTGTTTCGTGCAGGTGGCCCCTAAACAACCCCAAAGGCAGCCGAGTCACATCTGGCAGTCCGGCTCCACCTGGGTTAACGCAAACGACCGGCCAAGGCTGGCAAGAGATCAAAAAGCCTGGTCGACAACAAAGAGCAGTCGACAAAGTGAGGAGCGCGGCCAAATGAAACACAGAGAAGATGGTTTTTCCCTCCGAAAACCGCTTCCGAAACGCGCTTCCGATAAGGAGCTTTGAGAAATGAAAAGACTATCGAAAGTAGCGG
>JBGPLR010000042.1:0-12444 GCA_041486545.1 Terriglobia bacterium | reverse complement strand
CTCTTCCAGCTCCGGAAGGACCGGACCAGCACCCGCGTTCTTTCGCGTAATTATCTGTTCAAGAACGTATGGAAAACTGGCGGCCTCGGGGACAACACACAACAGTAGAAGCTTCTGAAATAGATTCCAGTTTTCAGGTTCGATGTTTGTGTGACGTAGCTTGGCAATGGCGAACTGAAGAACTGATTCCCCAGGGTTACTTGAATGAAGTAAATACGCTTTGTTGAAGTAATTCGTAAGGTCAGCGGCCTGGCCGGACGGCGTACTGCGGGCAAACGTGAACTGCTTTAGTTCGGTAGCCCAACGTGGCTCTAGTGGCAAAGGCAGTTCTAGGACTTGGGTTTTCTTCGGGTTAAGAGCCAGCTCGAACTCGGACAGGCAAGTATCCAGAATATGAAAGGCATCTTCGGCTCCGGTTCGAGTTGTGAAGCTCAGCTCATAGTCGTCAATGAACCTGTGACCTTTCAGGCGGTGTAGCCTGGCGAGAAGCTGCTCGTCGCATCGTTGCATGATGAGCTCAGCGAGTACCAATGACGTGTCGGGTCCGATAGGAATTCCAACTGTCTGCTGGTCCTGCCCCATTCGGACCCAGTAGTCGATCTTGTTTCCAAGAAGGCCTAGGGTCTTATTTGCCTTAGCCATTGGTTTTGTGTGCATTGCCCATGAAATCGAATGCGTGTAGATGCTGTCGTAAAACCGACTGATGTCGGTTTGTAAGAGATATCGCCGTCCCAATCTTGTGATCTGGGCGAGTTCAGGACGCGCGCGTTGCGGCCATTTGCCGTCGATAGCACGACCGACAGTCTTGAACTCCGGAGTGGTTGCCGCGAGTGACGTCCCAGGGACGCGAGCGCTTATGGCAGCCCAGTTCTGCACTATTTCCTTGCAAAGGAGAAAGTAGTGCAGCGGATTACAGATGCTCAAAGGCCGTCGAAGTAAACCTCCGCGCGCTAGGGAGTACATCGCGGTATGCGCGGTTGGAAGGTTATTGCCCTTCACGGCAGTCTTGATGAAGTCGCCCGGCAGAGTTGGCGAAGAAGTGACAGCATTCGCGAAGGATGTTGTTACAAACGGTCGAGGTAGTTCCTTTGGGAAGTAACCTCTCGTCAATAAAGCAGCAAGTGGCATTGCATCTATACGAAATCAGACTTCGTTCTCTCAGGGCCACATCCAGGCGGATTCCCAATGAAGAGGTCTGATCACTTTCCAAAATTTGGCAAAACACTTTTGATCACTTTGATGGTGTCTTTCGGTAACCGCGTAGTAAGCATCCATTCTAGGTATTCCGGAGCCAACTTTGCTACTTCTAAAAGAAGTACGCCTTGATGTCGACCGCGAGCGAATGCGGGCTCACCATCTCTGTTCTCAAACCACCCACCTGAATCAAGCGTTTTTTTTCTTCTGTTTTCCAACACAAATGCACTGAGTTGGTCAGGCGTGTTTGGCAAATCGGCGTACATTCTGACCTGACCTTGCAGCACCTGCCAGCAAGCCCTCGCATCCGCAGAGGCAGAATGCGCTTGCTCGTGCTCACTGCCACAATAGAAGCGATATGCCGCCTTTAGATCCCGAGGCTCCTTTTGTACAAAGATGGACATCACGTCGACGATCTGCCGACCTTCAACCTCTAGGGCCGTGCCAACACGTCGAAATTCGGACTCAAGCATTGGCAAGTCGAAGTTCAATATGTTGTACCCGGCGAAGTCACAGCCCTGCAGAAAATGTTCAAGGCGAAGCGCGATCTCTGAAAAGGTCGGCTCGTCTAATACGTCTCGATCGCGGATGCCGTGGATGGCTGTGGCTTCCCTTGAAATTCGCATTTCAGGATTCAATCGCATTTCAAACGTTTCCTCTTTCCCGCCTGGCATCACTTTTACGATGCCGATCTCCACAATGCGATCAAGATCGAGGACTCTGCCGGTTGTTTCTAAATCCAGAAAGGCAAGAGGCGTCTTTATTATTACGGAACGCTCTTTGCTGGCGGGTTGAGACTTTGATTCCATCTGTTGCGAATTTTAAAACGAGATCACAAATCGTACTAGCCATACCGCTGATGAGGACTGCTATTGCCTTATGCTCGGTTCGTCTTAGTCTAAGCCAAGATGACCTAGCGGTTTTCATACCTGTGCTTGCTTCGGCAACCGTCCTGCTTGCTTGGAGAAATCCTCTTTCTGTTCAAAATATTTAATTCACTTTACATTCGCATTCAAATACGCTAGGATTTGGGGTGATATTCGCTTTATATTCGCTATAAAAGCGCGGCAATTGGCAGCTAGTAAATAGCAAAGACGGAAACGAAGATAACAGCGAGATTCGGGGCCGAAATGAGGCAAAAAAAGGGGGGCGACAGCCTTATGACTGCCTTGTCGAATTGAGGTTGGGCCTTTGTTTTCAACAGAAGGGCTATAGGGGGGTGGGGTAGAAGATCGGGTCATCGGGTCATCGGAAAGTGGAGTTACAAACGGCAAGAGCAAGGAGAGACTTATGGATGGGTATCGTCCGCCGTATGGCGTGAATGACGATTTTGGTTACGCTCCTGGCGAAGACGCGCAAGGGTTCAACGCGGAGGAGCGTGCGTTATGGAACGAGGCGAGGACGCATGACGAGCGCACGGCCCTGATGCGGCAGCGCGATGAGCGTAGGGCGCGCGAAGCCAAGGAGCGGGAGAAGCAGGCGTGGTCGGCGACCAGGGCGGCGCAGCTGCTGAAGCAATTGGGAGAGTGTTTTGCGGCGTATCGGGAGTGCGTGGTGGAAGACCCCCGGTTGCAGGAGAAAGCGCTGGAGTTTGACCAGCTGAACCAGAAGATTTTTGACCGCATGAAGACGAACATGGAGCGGGCACACAAGGCTCCGCGATGCCGGTATGAGAAAGCCAATGGGGCGACGTGCCGGGCGCCGAAGGTGCGGGGCAAGAAGTATTGCCACATGCACCTGATGCTGGAAGAGGCGCGCCCCACGAAGATACAAATGCCGAGCCTGGGCGACGCGAACGCCATCCAGGCGGCGATTGCCAAAGGCGCGCAGGCGGTGGTGGATGGAAAGCTGGAGCAGAAGCAGGCGTCGATCCTGGGGTACTACCTGCAATTGGCGTTGAGCAATGTTGGCCGGGTGGATTTTGAAGAAAGTCCTACCACTGATTAACACAGATGACACGGATCAGGATGGCTGCTGAGGCGGCTGGAAAAACAGTTCTTTGATAATTTGAGGGAGATGTGCCGCACTTACGGTGCTTGGAGACGCGGCATGCCGCGTCTCTACGTTGAGAGTATTCCGTCGTTGAGAGTATTCCGGCCTTGAGATTTTCCGGCGCAAGGACGCGGGAATCCGGCAGAGCGGTTGCCATAGGGATCCCTCACCCACCAACCGCGCGGGATTCGGGATTGCAGAAAAAGACCTCCGCGCCTCTCTGTGCCCCTGTGGTTGGGCTTTCCTACAGCTTCGGCAGCACGATCCCCGCCTGCTTCTGGTACTTCCCGGCCTTGTCCTTGTAGCTGACTTCGCACGGCTCGTCGCTTTGGAAGAAGAGGATCTGGCACAGGCCTTCATTGGAATAAATCTTGGCCGGCAGCGGCGTGGTGTTGGAGATTTCCAGGGTGACAAAGCCTTCCCACTCGGGTTCGAAGGGCGTCACGTTCACGATGATGCCGCAACGCGCGTAGGTGGATTTGCCCACGCAGATGGTCAGCACGTCGCGAGGGATCTTGAAATACTCTACCGAGCGGGCCAGGGCAAATGAGTTAGGCGGCACCAGGACGGACGAGCCTTTGACGTCAATAAACGAATTGCGGTCAAAGTTCTTGGGGTCAACGATGGAAGAGTTCACGTTGGTAAAAATCTTGAATTCATCGGCCACCCGCAGGTCGTATCCGTAAGAGGAGAGCCCGTAAGAGATCACGCCTTCGCGCATCTGGCGGTCACTGAAGGGGTTAATCATGTCGTGTTCCACAACCATTCTGCGGATCCAGCGGTCGCTTTTTATCGCCATTGGTATGAGGGTCCTTGAGGTGCTATAGAGTCAGTTTTCCGGGTGTGACGAAGAAGTCATCTTAATTGGCCCATTGGGGCATTGACAACCAGCGTGAAAGTCCAATAATATCTGCAAGTTACGCCCCCTTTGCAGAATTTGAGGAGAGCTGACCCGTGATTAAGCTCGATATCATCAACGAAGTGGTCAATAAAACCGGCATTACCAAGACCAAAGCCGAACTGGCGGTGGAAACCGTATTTGACAGCATGAAGAAGGCTTTGGGCCAGGGCGAGCGCATTGAATTGCGCGGCTTCGGCGTGTTCAACGTGCGTCCGCGCAAGACTGGCATCGGGCGTAACCCGCGCACCGGCGCTGAGGTCAACATTCCTCCCGGCAAAGCTGTGCGTTTCAAGCCGGGCAAGGAACTGCAGTCCATCGACTAAGAGCCAAGGCTGAGCACAGGGCCATCCGTTTCAATGCCGGACCAACCATCTCCTCCGCTGGAATACCAGATCTACGATCCTGAGAGCCGGGAGATCAGGGTGTACGTGATCCATCCGCCCAAGCGGCGATACTGGCTGCACGCCCTGCTTTTCCTGGCGACCATTTTCACCACGCTGTGCATTGGCGCGCGCCTGCAATACAACTTTGATCGTCACTTGCCGGCGTTCTCCAGCACTGTCTCAGATGATCTGGACTACTGGCCTTACTCCTGGGCGCTGCAGGATTGGAGCCAGCTGAAGGGAGGATTCGCGTTTTCCGCCTGCCTGCTGGGCATCCTGACGGCGCATGAGTTCGGGCATTTTGTTCTCTGCGTGCGCCGCAAAGTTTACGCCACGCTTCCCTTCTTCATTCCCGCGCCAACTTTGATTGGCACGCTGGGAGCGTTCATCCGCATACGCTCGCCGATTCGCAACCGCTCGGACCTTTTCGATATTGGAATCGCCGGGCCGATCGCCGGCTTCGTCGTGGCTGTGCCTGTTTTGTTCTACGGGCTGATAATGTCGTCGCCGATTCCCGCCGGCATGGCCCAGACTGATCTGGTCTTCGGCACGCCGCTGATTTTTGATCTCGTCCACCGGGCTTTGGGCTTGTTCGGCAACCACTTGGCGGGTCAGCTCGCGGTGAACGGTTTATATCTTCATCCCGTGGCCATGGCCGCATGGGTGGGCATGTTCGCCACCGCGCTCAACCTGCTTCCCGGCGGCCAATTGGACGGCGGGCACATCATCTTCGCTCTGGGCCCGCGTTGGCACCGCCGCATTTCCCTGCTCACGGTTACGGTCCTGCTGCCGCTGAGCTGGTTTTACTGGGCAGGATGGATGCTCTGGGCCATTGTGCTGCGCATGACCGGAGACCGCCATCCTGACGTTCCGCTTTCTCCCGGCCTGGACAAGAAGCGGCTGTGGCTGGCGGCGTTTGCCTTGTTCATGTTGATCGTCACGCTGGCGCCCGCGCCCATCACCAGCAGTAACCCCGATGAACCCTCGAGTCTTCGCGGCATCGTGGAGCAATATCACAAGAATCATCCGCAAAGATCAAAGTAGTGACAGCGCGTCCACGTCGGCGATGACGCTGGTGCGCGGGATTTTTTGCTCGTCGGCGAAGGCCAGCATGCGGCGCAGCGCCGCGTTCAGCTTCTCTCGTCCCTCACCCTTCACGATGAAGTGATAACGGTAGTCGCGCTTCAATCGCATGATCGGCGCCACTGACGGCCCCAGCACCCGCAGGCCTTCATTGCGCGTGGATTCAAACCAGCGCGCCAGCTTGCCTGTCCACTGCAGCGTTTGCTCCAGCTTGTCACTGCGCACCAGCACGTTGGCCAGCGCGCTGAACGGCGGGTAATGCATCCATTTGCGGAAGCGAATTTCTTTTTCATAGAATCCGTGGTAATCGTGCTTCTGCGCAAACAGAATCGCGTAGTGATCAGGATGAAACGTTTGCAGGACCACCTTGCCCGGCGTCTCACCGCGTCCGGCGCGACCGGCCACTTGCGTCAGCAACTGGAAGGTGCGCTCCGCCGCGCGAAAGTCAGGAAAGCCCAGCGCGTAGTCGGCGCCCACGACGCCCACCAGAGTCACGCCGTGAACGTCATGCCCTTTGGCGATCATCTGCGTTCCCACCAGCAGATTGATTTCGCCAGCATGGAATTGGTTGAGCACCCGCTCAAAATCATGGCGCGTGCGCACGGTGTCGCGGTCCAGTCGCCCGATCCGCGCCGTAGGAAACGCAGCGTGCAGCCGTTCTTCCACTTTCTCTGAGCCTGCGCCCAGAAAATAGATATGTTCGCTTTGGCACGCCGGACAAACTTTAGGCACCGGCTGGCGATATCCGCAGTAATGGCATTCCATGCGGTAGCCGGCTTTGTGGAACGTCAGCGCGATGGAGCAGTTCTTGCATTGCAGCGAATCGCCGCACGCGCGGCACAGCACAATGGACGAATACCCGCGCCGGTTCAGCAGGACCATGGCCTGCTCGCCGCGCCCCAGGCATTCGGTGACTTCCTCAATCATCTGCCGCGAGAACAGCCGGTCTTCGCCGCTTTGCTGGAAGTCAAACTTCATGTCCACCACTTCCACTACCGGCAGCGGACGCCGCTCCACCCGCTCTTGCAGCTCAATCAGTTGATATTTGCCCGACTCCGTGTTGTGGTACGACTCAACGGAAGGAGTCGCCGACGCCAGCACCACCGCCGCGTTGCACAGCTTGCCGCGCATCACTGCCACGTCGCGACCGTGGTAACGCGGCGTCTCTTCCTGCTTGTAAGACGCATCGTGTTCCTCGTCCACCACGATCAGCGCCAGGTCGGCGACCGGAGCAAACACCGCGGACCGCGTGCCCACCACGATGCGCGCTTCGCCGCGGCGTATGCGATGCCACTGCTCGGCGCGCTCGTCACCGGACAATGCGGAATGGAGAATGGCGACTTGCTCGCCGAAGACTTGATGCAAGTTCGCGGCCGCAGCCGGCGTCAGCCCGATTTCCGGGACAAGCAATATCGCCGCGCGGCCCGCCTCCAGCACCGACTGCATCGCCGCCAGATACACCGCTGTCTTGCCCGAACCGGTTACGCCGTGCAGCAACGAGACGGAAAACTTCCTTCCCGCTACTGCCTCCTGAACGGACTGCAGCGCGGCCTTCTGCTCCGCGTTAAAAATAAAATCCAGATGCGACGGGCCCCGCTTCTTCAAGCCGCCCACGTGAAACTCCGCCGCTTCTTCAATGATCTCCACCAGCCCGCGCTTGACCAGCGTTTGCAACGTGCTTCGCGGGACTTCTAACTCTCTGATCAGCTCCACCGCCGCCCGATTCTGGTTCGCTTGCAGGTAAGCGATGATCTTCTGCTGATTCTCGTTGAACTTGGGCGCCGATTTGCCTCCAGGCGCTTTGTCTTCTGCCAACCCGCCTTCGGGCGGCTTCGCGTCTACCTGTTTGAGCACCGCGATCTCCACCGTGCGTCGCGCATCGCGTGCCGACGAAGCGTCCTCCCGCATCACCCATTTCTTGCGGACAAGATTGCTGAGCACGTCCCGCGTCGCTCCGGTCGCCGAACGCAGCGTTCCTTCGAGGGCTTCGTCAGACATAGCCAGGTAGTCGAGCACGGCGTACTCGACCATCTGAGCATCAATGCCTTTCTTAGCACGCAGCGACGACCCGGCCGTCGCCGAAGCGTGCAGCGCGTCATGCCCGGCGTCGGTAATGCGGTAGATTTTGGCTTTCTTGATCTCCGCCGCAAGCGGCAGCATGGTGCGGCAAACTTCGCCGATGGGCGCCAAATAATACTGCGCAATCCACTGCCCCAGCTTCAGGAGCGTCGCGTCCAGGACCGGCTCGGCGTCCAGCACCTGCAGCACGGTCTTGGCCTGCATAGAAGGCGGCTTGTCATGCAGCGCGGTGACCACGCCGGAGAGGCGTTCATTGCGGAACGGAACCAGCACCCGTCCGCCCACCAGCGGCATAAGCTCGCCGGTGCGATAGGTGAATACCATGTCCAGCGGGACCGGCAGGGCTACGTCACAGAATTGGGGGAGCGATGGCAAAGAACAATTGTACGGGCTACGCAGAGGCCCGGCGATTGGGCCGCGGCACGAAGCTCGTCCGGCCAACATTCTGCATACGATTACAGTAATTCTGGACAATTTCCTCGCTCTCCTCTTCTTCCGGCTTTTGCTTTTCCGATCACCCGATCACCCGATGACCCGATCACCCGATCTTCCTTAAGTTTCCCCCAAAACTGCCGATGTCTTTGTCATACGGATGGCTGCGAGTCCTATGTGCACGCGGCGCCTGCAACCAGAAACTGGTGACCCCAACGTGAGCAAAGTGTCCCGCAAAGTTAGAGTGATTATCGTCCGGTTATGGGTGGCGCTGGGGATCGCCGGCTTGAGTCATTTCTCGGCCGGCCAAAGGACCGGCCAGGAGCGGCAGGGTGCCTCCTCCATCGTTATCGGTGTGTCCAATGTTCAGTCGGGGCCGTCCCGTGCGCTTGGCGAAAAGCTGGTGGAAGGCTCGCGCGCCTATTTCGCCATCCTGAACCATGGCGGAGGCATTCATGGCCGGCAGATCACCATGGTTCTGAAAGACGACCGCTACGAGCCGGATCCGGCCGTGCAGAACACCAACGACCTGATCGCCAAAAACAATGTCTTTTTCCTGTTCGACTATGTGGGAACTCCCACGCTGACCCGCGTGCTGCCGCTTCTGAAGTACTACGAAGGCGAAAAGATCGTAAATGTGGCGCCCTTCACCGGCGCTGACCCGCAGCGGAAACCTCCTTACGACAAGTACGTCTTCAATATCCGGGCCTCTTACCGCGAAGAGACCCAGGAGTTGGTTCGCTATCTGTACGGCAAAGGCTATCGCCGCATTGGTTATTTTGGACAGGCCGATTCTTACGGCAAGAGCGGAGAGATCGGCGTAAAAAGCGCGCTGGCCGCTTACGGATTGGATCTGGTGGGCAGTGCGAGCTATCGCCGAAACGCGCCCTTTACCACTTCCATGAAGGAGCAGGTGGAAATTCTGCGCTCGCAAGGCGCGGACGCCGTGATTTCCGTGGGCGTTTATGGCCCGTGTGCGGCCTTCATCCGCGACGCTCGGGCGGCCGGCTGGAATGTCCCAATCGCCAATGTCAGCTTTGTGGGCTCTGACTCCATGTTGCGGCTGCTGGTGGAGGGCTCAAAGCAAGCAGGACAGGACTTGACCGCTGGTCTGATCAACAGCCAGGTTGTTCCCTCGCCCGAAGAGACCGGATATCCCCTGGTCGCCGGCTATCGCGCTCATTTCTCCCTGCAGTCAGCGGGACCTATCAGCCTGGAAGGATGGCTTAACGCAGCCGTGGTGAGTGAAGCCCTTAAGCGGGCCGGTTCCAATCCCACTCGAGTGGATTTCATCAAGGCCATGGAGTCGCTGACGGGCTGGGACCCAGGGTTGGGCGTCAAGCTGGAGTTTTCACCCACCAGTCATCAGGGAATGCACAAAGTCTGGCTCACCAGGACGGATAAGGGGCGATGGGTCCCGGAACAAGCCGGCGGGACCACCCCATGAAAAGTGTTTTCGCAAAGCTCGCGGTCTTGCAGTTGGTGGGTGGCCTGCTCGGAGTCGCCATCCTGTATTTCATCATGGATGGCCAGCTCGCCCACCGGATGAGCGAGAGTTATGCCATCCACGGACAGGTGGTAGCGCAGTCGCTGGCAAAATCCGTCGAAGCGGAGCTTGTCAGCCACGATTTGACGTCGGTCCAGTCCAGCCTGGATGCAATGCTGGCCAGCCCGAACGTCGAGTGGGCTTGTGTAACCGCGCCTGACGGGAAGGTCCTGGCTCACACCTTTGTGCCCAGGTTCCCGGAGTCCCTGTCGCTCGCCAATTTCTCCAGCCGCAAAGAAGGAGAGACCATCACCATGCCCGGGACGGGCAAAAAAGTCACGGTGTTTACCCAACCGGTGCTTACCGGGATTGTGGGCGAAGTACATATAGCGTTCGGCCAGGAAGACCTGATGTCTTCCATCCATAAAATGGAGTGGCTCATTTTGGGCGGCATTGCCGGAGTCATGCTGGCCGTGACCCTTGGTTTTGCCCTGCTGGCCTACCGGATCATGGCTCCCATCAGCGTTCTCACGGATGCGGCGGTATTGCTGGGAGGAGACCAGCGAGGAGCATTTCAGCCAGTGCCGGTTCGTTCCAAAGATGAAATTGGCGTACTGACTGGGGCCTTCAACAGCATGGCGTCCGAAATCCGCGACCATCAGGCATTGCTCGAAGGGCGTGTCCGTGAACGCACGGACGAACTGGTCCGGACCAATGAGGACCTGGCCGTGGAAGTCTCGGAGCGTAAGCGGATGGAAGCGGCGCTGCTGGCGGCCAATAGCACTCTACGCGAATTCATCCAGGCTTCGCCGGTAGCTATCACGGCCTATGATCTGAAAGGCACGGTTCAGTCCTGGAACCCGGCGGCTGAACGCCTTTTCGGATGGACGGAGCAAGAGTCGATCGGACGTCCTCTGCCTTTTGTTTCACCGGACAAGCAATCTGAATTTGAGGAAAGAGTGCGCAGGGCCATGAATGGTGCGGAGTTGTCTGGCGAGAGCGTCCGCCGCGTGAAGAAAGATGGTTCTCCGGTGGAACTCAGCATCTCCTCGGCGCCTTTGCGCGACGTCCAGGGAGTGACGGTTGGAGTCATATCGGTCATCATGGACGTCACGGAGCGTAAGCGGGTAGAAAAAGAAGTGCAAAAAGCCAGGGCCGCGGCCGAGGCCGCCAATCGCGCCAAGAGTGAGTTCCTGGCCAATATGAGCCATGAGATACGCACTCCCATGAATGGCGTGATCGGCATGACCGAGCTGGCCCTGGACACCGAACTCACCCGCGAGCAGCGGGAATATCTGGGGATGGTCAAATCCTCCGCCGATGCCCTCATGATCGTGATCAATGACATCCTTGATTTTTCCAAGATCGAGGCCGGCAAGCTGGAACTTGACCCGATTGAGTTCAAGATACGCGACACCGTCGACGAGACCGTCCGGCTGCTTTCCTTGCGCGCCCACCAGAAGGGGCTCGAATTGGTGGCAGATATTGAACCCGGCGTGCCGGACCTGTTGATCGGCGATCCCAATCGTTTGCGCCAGGTTCTCTTCAACCTGCTGGGGAATGCCATCAAATTCACGGAACGGGGAGAAGTCATCCTTCGCGTAGAAGCCGGCGAGAAAACGCAAAACGGCTTTTCCCTGCATTTCTCGGTGCGCGACACCGGCATCGGTATTTCTCCGGGCAGACAAAAACAGGTCTTTGAAGCCTTTACCCAGGCTGACAGCTCTATGACTCGAAAATACGGAGGCACCGGGTTGGGACTGACCATCACCTCCCGTCTGGTAGTTCTGATGGGCGGGCGCATCTGGGTGGAGAGTGAACCCGGCAAAGGCAGCGTTTTTCATTTCACCAGCAACTTCGCTATAGGCCGCCCCGTCGCCATGCAAACCGCCCCGCCGGAACCGGCGGCCGCACCCACGTTGATCACCCGGCACTCGCTGCGCGAAAACCGTCCCGGCTTCCGCATTCTGCTGGTGGAGGACAACGTAGTAAATCAGGTGTTGGCCCGGCGGTTGCTCAAGCAGAATGGACATACCGTCGTGGTGGCGAACAATGGCCTGGAAGCGCTGGTCTTCCTGACAACGGAACCCTTCGACGTTGTGCTCATGGACGTGCAGATGCCGATCATGGGCGGTTTTGAGGCCACCCATACCATCCGTGACAGAGAACGGGTCACCGGAAAACATCTGCCTATCATCGCCCTGACTGCACACGCCATGAAGGGTGACGAGGAACGTTGCCTGGCAGCCGGCATGGATGGTTACCTCTCCAAGCCCATTCGCACCACGGAGTTGTTCGCGATGCTGGAACGGCTGGTGACAACTTCTGAATCTGAACCTGCGCTGAAAACTACTTAGATCACAATATCCTGGAACCTACCCGATCCATCCCAGTTTGGTGTGGATTTGCAACGCCCGTGTGGCGCCGCCTCCCTCGGCGGTGTTCTCCTCTGCCTCCGTGTTCCTCTGTGTCCCTCTGTGGTTGAGGGTTTCCCGATCACGGCAAGCTCAGCGATGATTGGAATGGCTCATAGGTCGGGTTGTATCATGGAAACTGCATGAAGTTTCCCATCAAGGTGTGTGCCGTCTGCTCAGAAGAGTTTGAGCTGAAGCCGGGTAAGCCCGGTTTCGCTAACCGCTGCCTGGCGTGCAGTGAGCCCGAGGCTGCTGGGCCCGCAACCAAGCGCCCCATGGACGCCGTCGAGCGCAAGACGGCCAAGGAAGCCAACGAGGCCCGCCGCCAGGCCATGCGCGAACTCCTCTATCGCAAAGACAGTTAACGCAACAGAAGTTGGCTGCCATGCCCGAGTGTCGCCGCCCAGTCTGCTGACGCGCAATTCGCGTGGCGGGGTCGAAGGTGCTCCCTGTCTTCCTTTGCGCCCTCCGCGTCCTCTG
>JBGPLR010000041.1:0-12471 GCA_041486545.1 Terriglobia bacterium | reverse complement strand
GGCCGCTCGCCCCGCGCGCGCAGCCAGTCAAGAATAATGGCCGCATTCTGTCGCAGCGTTCCGGTGCTCTCCAGAGGAATGAGATCGGTGGGGCAGCCGAGTTTAGCGGCCTCTTCGCGCACCAGGCGGCCGTCCGCGCCTGAACTCGGATTCTCGCGGTAGAAGCCGCCCGGGACAATGACCAGATCGGCGTCAAGGTCCCAGGCTGCGGGCCGGGTCCGTCTGCTGATCTCCTCGATACGGCGGACAAACGGCCCATGAATCGGCGACTCCAGGACGCTGCGATAGAGCACGGTTGTGGCGGCGTCAATGCCGTCGCGCGCGGCGAGTTCTCGAAGCTGCGCGGCGGAAGGAAGAACGTCTTCCACGGGCGCCACCAGCGGATGAACACTCATGCGGTCCGCCTGCCCCTTCTGCCCAGAAACACGCCAAGGATGAGTCCCACCAGCAGTGCAATCCCTCCCGCCCAGTACGCCAGTCGTTTGGCACCAGCCAGCAGCGGGTTGTCAAAGATATTGTCGGACGCGTGCAGGCTGGCGACCATCCACGTATCGCCCTCTTTCACCAGCGTGGCGCTCCAGCGCGCGGGAAGATCGACGCTGGTCCCGTTGGTCAGCTTGAAGTGCTCCACGGCGCTGCCGAAGGAGATCCCTGTGTCGCCGCCGTAGAGAATGGTCAATTCGTCCACGTTGACATCGGCGGAAAAGCTGTCCACCATCTTGTTCTGCCCGCTCAGCATGCGCTTCAAATAGGCGCGCACACCGTCACGGCCTCGGCTCACCTCGGCGTTGTGCCAGGTAACCACGACATTGGGATGCATGTAGGTCAGTTGTTTCTCGATGTCGCCTTGATTCATGGCGGCCATCAAGCTGTCGCGCAAGGCGCGCAGTTGGTTGTGGGTCGCCTCATCACTTGCCGGCGGCGTTTGTGACCACACTGGGGCGGCTGCCCCGAACACCAGCATCAGGACCACTAAGAATGTTTTCGGCATCTTCTTAACTCTCTTTCGGTGGGGTTGAGATTGGGACAGCTTGTGGCAACTGCGTCACCCATTGAAAAAAATCAATCATGTCTTGGTCAATCGCACTCAGACTGGCAGGGTTGTATCGCGTCCGGCGCAACCGTCGGGCCTCGTCCGCCAGATAAGCGTGCGTGAACGCGCGGCGCGCCCACAGATTCAGGCGCAGCGGCACCTTTGGAAATCTGTTGCTGCGGCGCGCATAAACAATTCCCTGGCACAGTGTCTGGCCGTCTTCCTGCGGGTGCATGCAAATCAGAAACCTGCTTTGTGCCCGCCCGAAGTCGGCGGTGACGGCGGCAAAATTTCCGCCCCAGATGGTGAGCGTCGCTTCCACCGTGCGTCCGGCGAAAGGGCGCAGCAACCGGTCAAAGATCGTGTCGCCCACCACTTCTGCGCGGTAACTGTTGCGCCGCGCATAAGGTGCAGGGCAGTCAATCGCGGGCGGGGCCAGCAGTTTACGGTCGTGCACGGAAGCAAAATGCTGGGTGTCGAACGCATGCGCCGCGTTCATGTACCAGGTGAAGTCGGCCCGATATTCAAACATCTTTCCCGCGACAAAATCGCCGGGATCGGCGCCCAGGAAAAATGGAAGCGGAAACAGCGGCTGCTGCCCATTGAAAACAAATATGTAACCATGCCGCTCTTCCACCGGATACGAGCGCAACCGGGCGAACCCCGGGATTTCGGCGGACGCGGGAATGTGCGCGCAGACCCCGTCAGTGCCATAGCGCCAACCGTGGAAGGGACATTGAATGGTTTCGCCCACAACTTTCCCGCATCCCAGGTCGGCGCCCAGGTGGGAGCAATAGGCATCTATCACCGCCACTCTTCCCGCGGCAGTACGGAAAGCCACCAGCCTGCGGCCCAGCACGGTTTTCGAGACCGGCCCTTTTTTCAATTCCGCGGCGGCGCCAAACAGATACCATGACGCCGGATAGGCGGGGAACTGATTGCGCGCCGGGGCATGGGCGTAGCTTCCGTTACTGGATGACTTTGCCTGCATAATGGTTCTCCACTCGTTCGTTTGAAAACTGCGGACCGTGCCATTCATTCAGGTAGGCCCGGAGCAGGCTACCGCGTTCTGCGCGCTCGCCGGAGAGCGAGGGCAAATAGATCCACGGCACTGTGGGTCGCATGTGGTGGTTCAGGTGCCAGTTGTGGTTGAGCCAGACCAGATCGAGCAAGCGGAAGGTCTTCAGGTTCATCGCGCCCTTTTGCACGTCGCGAACCGTGCCGTAATGGTGCGCATACTGCATGGCCGACCACAGCAATCCAAAGCCGAACATCACCGCCAGATAGTTCAAGATGGGGACCTTCCAGAAATAAATCATGCTCGCGTGCAGCAGGATGGCAGCCAGCGCTTCCACTTGGATCAGCCGGTGATATTTCGGGTTCAGCGACTCCAGAAAAGCGTCCGTTGGACGGTTTAAGCGGCGGTAGCGAGGGACGGCGATCGAAGGCCGGACAGCCACCAGGAGGTTGGTAAGAAAGATCAGCGCCCAGAACCCGCCGGTCAGCGTGCCGTAGAGCTGGGCGAATTTCCAGAACTTGTTCTCGTCGTCGAAGTACAGATCAAACGCGTCGTCATCCGAGCGGTTGCGGATGTGATGGCCAATGTGCCCCTGGCGGAGCAGGTGAAAGGGCGCGGGGAAAAACAGCGCCAGCAGCGCACCCACGGTCTGGTTGATTTTGCGATTCGGATGCAGCAGGTTGTGCTCCGCCTCGTGCAATAGGGCGTAACCGGTGTTCATCGCGATCCCGTAAGCCAGAGACAGAAGCGCAACCCACCACCAGTGATGCACCTGGCCCGCCGTCCACAAAATCGAACTCAGCGTCGCCACCAGAACGGCGGCAATCGTGAGGTTGAGACGCGCCGGGATGGGGTAAGCAGAATGACTCATTGCGCCTCCTTCATCTGCGGCCGGGGCCGGTAACTGCTGATGGTCAGCGCGCGGAATTCGGGCCACTCATCGAACCGCGCAAATGTTATGGGGACGATGTCGCGCGAATAGAGCGACGTCTGGTACTGGGCGTCCTGGGACAAGGCCAGCAACTGGCGCCGCATCTCCATCCGGCGCGGGCCCAGTGCGGGAAACTCGCGCACCAGTTCATCCACAACCCGCAGTTGTGCGCGGCGCGGCGTGTTGAAGAACTCAGCCAGCATCCAGGAGAACAGACGGGCATTGATTCGCCGGAGGCGCGGGGTGGCCGGCGCCCACATACCATCAATCAGTTCTTCATCCAGGCGAACATGGTCCGCCTCGTCTGCCAGATGGAGACGCTGAGTCTCCACGAAATGCCGTTCAAGATGCGACTCCTCGCGAACAAATCCTCGGGAGTAATAAAGCGAGCGCTCTTCCTGCAGCAGCATCAGCCACAGGACCATGGGGAACATTTGCGGGTGGCGCAACGCCCAGTTTCCCAGGGCCATCCATGGCCGCGGGACCTGGACGAAGTGGAAGTCTCGCGTCGCGTACAGGTGTGGCGCACATAGCTGGTTCAATCGCCGGAACATCTCGGTATGCTGCTGCTCTTCTTCGCGAAGCTGCCGCAACGCTTCTGTCACGCGTTCCGGCCAGGGTCTGCGCAGCAAGGCTTCCAGGACGCTCTGCCCCAGAGTGGCCTCAAAGAACATGATCTGCTCGTTGAAATAGAAAGCGTGGAGTTGGTTATAGCGGAGCTGTTGCTCCTCGGTCAGCTCCAGGTATGCCCGAGTATAAGACAGCGGGGTAAACTCTTCCGGAATGAAGTGCTTTCCAAAGTCAACCAGAGTTGTCTCTAGTTCAGGGGCCGCAATTGCTATATTCATGGCTTCTAAACCGTTGCAATTTTGAATTCGCCGGGACCCGGTGCACCTGTTGAAACCGCACAAGCTTACAACAGATTGTGTAGTTTACGGAAAGTAAATACGGTGCGAAATGAGTGGCAATCAACGGCATGGCGTGATGTCGCGCTTTGCCGCTTGCTTGGTTTCCTACCCTCAAGCATCTTGTGAAACTAAGCTAGTACAAGTGGAAGCAACGGAGCATTCCTTTGGGGTAGGTTGGTGGAATGCTCCGCTAGAAAAGCAGCTCTTGCAGCGAAACTACATGCTAGAATCGGGGGCTATTGTTGGCATTCGCTGATGGAGGGATCCCATGCTAACTGCCCACGCGCGCCCTTCCGACCCAGCGCTTTCATCACTGCCGGTGGCAGCGCCTGAAGCCCGCAAACTGCGCATCGTCCTGCTTTCGCCGCGCGGCCCGCTGTACAGGCAGCGGGGCGGCATATGGAAGAAGACCATGCGCTATGCGCCGCTCACGCTGACTACGCTGGCGTCGCTGGTGCCGCCGGATCTCTCCGCTCAGATCAGCATTGTGGATGAATACGCTGACGAGATTGAGCCGGACGCGATCCAGGCCGACCTGGTGGGCATCAGCGCGATCACCGGCACGGCGCCGCGTGCTTACGAAATTTCCGCGCGGCTGCGGCAACGCGGGATTCCTGTTGTGCTGGGAGGCGTTCATCCCACGCTCGTGCCGGAAGAAGCCATGCAACATGCAGACAGCACCGTGGTGGGCTACGCCGAAGAATCATGGCCGCAACTGCTGAGCGATTTCGTCGCCGGACGCATGGCCCCGCGCTACAACCAAAGTCCCACGCTCAAACTGGCCAACCTTCCCTTTCCGCAACGCCGGCTCTTCGACCAGCGCGTGGTCAACGTGGCTGACACCATTGAAGCCACGCGCGGCTGCATCTACCAGTGCGATTTCTGCGTGGTCCCCGCGGCCTGGGGCAAGCCTATGCAGAAGCCCGTGGCTGATGTTGTCGCGGACATTGTTCAGATGAAGGCCAAGCGGCTGATCTTTCTTGATCTCAACCTGATTGCTGACATTCCGTACGCTAAAGAGCTTTTTACTGCTCTCATTCCCTTGAACATCCGCTGGGGCGGCCTGGCCACCACCAGCATCGCCTGGGACGATGAGTTGCTCGATCTGGCGGCGCGCAGTGGTTGCCGCGGACTGCTGATCGGATTTGAGTCGCTCAATCCCGCATCGCTCAAGGAAGCCAAAAAGGGTTTCAACATGCGCCGCGACTACCATGAAGTGGTGCGCAAGGTGCGCGACCGCGGCATCGCCCTGATGGGCTGCTTCGTTTTCGGTTTTGATCACGACACGCTCAACACCTTCAACGAAACTGTGGACTTCGTCATGGAATGCAAGATGGACTTGCCGCGCTACGCCATCGCCGTCCCATTCCCCGGTACCACTTTCTATAAAAGACTAAAAGCGGAGGGCCGCATCACTACGGAAAACTGGGGGCTCTACGATGGTCAGCACGTGGTCTTTGAACCGCGCGGCATGACCGCTGATGAACTACTTACCAACACGCGCCGTGCCTGGAAGAAAACATACAGTTACGCGTCCATGGCCAGGCGCCTGGCGGGATCGCGCACGCAATTGCCGGTGGCCATCCCCGCCAACCTGGGCTACCGCTTTTACGCTTATCACCTGGACACGTTTTACAACTGCGACTGGCAGCTCGCGCCCAACGCTTAGGAGCCCATGCGTCTCACTCTGGTCCATCCCTGTATTGGCCGCCGCAAAGGCCAGCCCTATATTCGCACTTGGCAAATGGAGCCTCTGGCCCCGGCCACGCTGGCCGGGCTCACCCCGCGCGACGACATGGACATCCGCTTCTATGACGACCGCACCGAAGACATTCCCTTCGACGAGCCGACGGACCTGGTGGCGATGAGCGTTGAGACCTACACCGCCAAGCGTTCTTACCAGATTGCGTCCGAATATCGCAGGCGCGGCGTTCCGGTGGTGATGGGCGGATTCCATCCGTCGCTGGTGCCGGAAGAAACCGGCGAGTACGCCGAGTCCATTGTGATTGGCGAAGCGGAGGGCCTCTGGCCGGAGGTGATCGATGATTTTCGCAACGGCCGCCTGCAGCGCGTGTATCGCCAGCCTAAGCGTCCGCCGCTCACCGGATTGCGGCCTGACCGGTCCATCTTCGCCGGCAAGCGCTACCTGCCCGTCGGATTGGTGGAGGCCGGCCGCGGCTGCCACTTCCGCTGTGAGTTTTGCGCCATCCAGTCGTACTTCGCCAACACCCAGACCCGCCGGCCAGTGGAAGAAATCATTGATGAAATCAAGCGCGTCAAGAAGCCGCTGATCTTCTTTGTGGATGACAACATCACTTCCAACATGGACCAGGCAAAAGAATTTTTCCGCGCGCTGATTCCGCTGAAAGTCCGCTGGGTCAGCCAGGCCAGCATCAACGCCGCGCACGACGAAGAATTCCTCCGCCTGATCAAGGCCAGCGGCTGCCAGGGCCTGCTCATCGGTTTCGAAACACTCAACCCGGAAAATCTTCGCCGCATGAAGAAATCTTTCAACATGATGAAAGGCGGCTATGAAAAAGCCCTGGAAAACCTGCGTCGTCATGAAATCCGTCTCTACGTGACCTTTATTCTTGGTTACGACGAAGACAACGGTGACACCCTCACAGAAACCTTGGCCTTTGCCGAGCGGCACAAGTTCTATATCGTTGCTTTCAATCACCTCACGCCGTTTCCCGGAACCCCGTTGTACGAACGGCTCCAGCGCGAAGGCCGGCTGCTCTACGAACGCTGGTGGCTGCATCCTGAATACCGTTACGGCATGGTGCCGTTCGCGCCGCGCGGCCTCACCGCTGAGCAAGTCAAACAACGCTGCATTGAAGCGCGCCAGGCGTTCTACAGCTTTTCTTCCATCTTCCGCCGCGGCCTTGACTTCCAGGTAAACGCCAGCAACTGGTTCATGTGGACGCACTTTTTTTCCATCAACATGCTGTTTCGCTCGGAAGTGCTCAAGCGGAAAGATTTTCCGCTGGGTGACGAATCCTACCGCTCGCCGCTGCTCAAGACGGAGCTCAGCTCGCCTCTGCTCCTTGAGCCGCTGGCCAGTTTGCAGGCATGATGCAGCTCACTGTAGATTTCGCCCGCCCGGCCGATGACGCCGCCATTCGCCGCCTGCTGGCGCGCGAGCCCATGCCCGGACGCATTACCGTAACCTTTGAGCGCGAACCGGATTTCTCTCTGGGCTGCGCGGTCATCGGAGAAGATTGCCGCGTCTTGGTTGCACGAAGCGAGGTCGCCCGCAACGGCCAAGCCAACGAGGTGGTCGGCGTGGCCTGCCGCGCAACTCGTACGGTTTTCTTTAACGGCCGCGAACAACGCCTGGGATACCTGGGACAGCTCCGCGTTGACGAACGCTTTCGCGGACGCTGGCTTCTTTCTTACGGGTTCCGCCTTCTGCGCCAACTGCATGAGGCCGACCCGGTGCCTGCTTATCTTGCGGCGATCATCGGCGGCAATGATGAAGCCACCGCGGTGCTGGTACAAAAGCGCCGGCGGCTCTTCCCCGCTTTTCATCCGGTCGCCGACTATTGCACGCTGGCGATTGACGTCCATCGCGCCAAGCCACCGTTGCCATGCAATGCGCAGATCGCTCCGGGCAGCACGGATGACCTTGCCGAGCTGGTAGAGTTCCTGCAAACGCATGGCGCTCGCCGCCAGTTCTTTCCCGTGTGGAAAGAAGAAGATATTCTCCGTCTTGCGCCATTCGGGCTGAACATGGAAGACGTCCAGATCGCCCGACGCAAAGGACAAATCGTCGGCGTCTGCGCGCTGTGGGACCAGTCAGCATTCAAGCAGACCATTGTCCGCGGTTATTCCGGCTGGCTCAAAGCTGCTGCCCCGGCCTGGAATGCCGGCGCCCCGCTTTTCGGCCGCGCACCGCTGCCTCGCCCCGGAGAAAAAGTGCGGCACGCGTACGCGGCCCTGATCTGCGTGGCCGACGATGATGCCGCGGTCTTCGCCGCGCTGTTGCGCTCCGTTTACAATCTGGCACACGAGCGCGGCTTCAACTATCTGATGGTGGGCCTGGATGCACGCGACCCGCTGCTGCCGGCGGCGCGAGCGTACAGGCACGTGGTTTATCCCAGCCGTTTTTATCTGGCTGAATGGCCGGATGGAGGTCACCTGCATGAGCAACTCGACCAGCGCCCTTGTTACGTTGACATCGCCACGCTCTGAGCCGCGGCCAGAACGGAGCCCAGGTCGGAGAATGACGGGCTCGGTGATCGCTCCGGGCCGTGTCTCGCCGAGCGAGCGCGACGAAATGTATCGCTTGCTGGATACATACTTCTCGGGGACCAGCCGCACCCAGTTTGAAGCCGACTTGGCAGAAAAGGAATGCGTCATGCTCATGCGCAACGCCGAGTCCGGCCAGATCCAGGGGTTTTCCACGTCCATGCGCCTCACTGCACAAGTGGACGGCGAAGAAGTTGTCGCGTTCTTTTCCGGCGACACCATTGTGGCCCGCGAGTACTGGGGTGACACTCTGCTGAGCCGTCTTTGGGCGCACACAATTTTTTCTTCTGCCGACCTCATCCTTGCGGCCAACGCCGCAGCTCGCGTCTACTGGTTTCTGATCTGCTCCGGATATCGCACGTGGCGATTCTTGCCGGTCTTTTTTCGCGAGTTTTATCCCAACCCGGAAGCCGCGACGCCGCCGCAACTGCAGCGGCTCATGGATACGCTGGGACGGCAGAAATTTGGCGATCAGTATTTGCCCGGCGCCGGAGTGGTACGTTTCCGCTCGGCTGCGCCGTTACGGCCGGGAATCTCAGACGTGACCGAAGAGAGGATGCACGATCCGTATGTCGCGTTTTTCGCGCGCATGAATCCCGGCCACGTTGGCGGTGACGAGCTGGCCTGTCTGACGGAAGTTTCCCGCGCCAACCTGACGCGCGCGGGTGTCCGCATGGTTGCAACCGGGGCCAAAACCGTTTGATCGCTTGGTCGCTGGTTCATTCGTAAACCCACGTGATCTGCACATTCGCAAATTCGCTTTGGCTGGCCGGGTGTCTGGCTGAATACGCCCGCTTCCGCAAGGCAACGCGGCACGTGGAAAAAGAGCAACGAGCGGCGCTCCGGCGCGTTCTGGTTGAAAACGCAGAGACTGAGTTTGGCCGGCAACATCAGTTTGCTTCCATCCGATCTGCGCAGGAATACCGGTCGCGGGTCCCGCTGCGCGACTACGCAGAGCACCAGACATGGATAGACCGTGTTGCCGCCGGAGAACCGAACGTTCTCACGCGCGAAGCTGTGCAACTGTTTGAGCCAACCAGCGGGACGGGATCCTCAGCGGCCACCAAACTGATTCCGTCCACGCCTGCGCTCCAGCGTGAATTTCAACGCGGCGTGCAGGCATGGATCGCCGACTTGTTCCTTCATCAGCCCGACCTGCTCAGCGGCCCGGCGTATTGGTCGGTCAGCCCGGCGCTCACGCGCGAACAATGGACTGCGGGCGGCATTCCCATTGGCTTTGACGATGACGCTGCTTATCTTGGCTGGCAGCAACGGCTGGCGCGCGCAGTGATGGCCGTGCCTGCCGCTGTGCGCAGCGTTAGCCACATGGAGGCATTCCGCTATCTGACTCTGCTCTTTCTGGTGCGCAGCCGAAAACTGAAATTGATCTCAGTCTGGAACCCAACGTTTCTTTCGCTGATAGTCGGCCGGCTGGCGGAGTGGGGAGAAGAACTTGCGCGCGACTTGGAGCACGGAGGCGTGGCGCACGACATTCCTTCCGTCAACTCTTCCCTGCGCTCATCACTGCTTGGCTCATTGCGTCCTGATAAGCAGCGGGCCAGTGAATTGCGCGCTGCCTTAGGCGTTGGCAGTCCCGCTGAACTGCACGCGGCGTTGTGGCCCAAACTGAAGCTCATCAGTTGCTGGGCGGACGCCAACGCTGCCGCGCCGGCCGCCGAGCTGCAAACGCTTTTCCCCCAGGCGCGGGTCCAGGGAAAAGGCTTGATCGCCACAGAAGGTTTTATCTCATTGCCCCTGGCTGGCCATCAAGACGCGGCACTGGCCGTCCGCTCGCACTTCCTGGAATTTCTTCCCGTCAACGCCGCGGGCGAGTCTGACCCATCTTCGCCCTGCCTGGCCCACCAGCTCGACCAGGACCAGCGCTACTCGGTGGTGATCACCACCGGCGGCGGGCTCTACCGTTACCCGCTGGGCGACACGGTGGAAGTCACCGGCCGCCTGGGTAACTGCCCTCTTGTACGTTTTGTGGGCCGGGAAGGTTACGTTTCTGACTGGTTCGGCGAGAAGCTGAATGAAGGCCACGTGGCGCGCGTGCTCCAGGCCGCTTTTGCGGCTCTCGCCATGTCGCCGCGCTTCGCCATGCTGGCCTGCGATTCTGCTCCGCCGGCCGGTTACGTCCTCTATATAGATACTCCGGAGCCGGACCATACGCTTCACCGGGCCGCGGCAAAGATTGACGCTGCCTTGCGCGATAACTTTCATTACGACTACTGCCGCGAACTCCGGCAACTCGGGCCGGTCCGCGTGTTGCGCGCAGAGCACGCCGCCGAATCCTACATGGCATTGGCAGTCGGCAATGGACAACGCAGCGGCGGCGTAAAGCTGCTGGCGCTGGACCGGCGCGACGGGTGGTCCAAAATCTTCCAAGGCAAGCCGGCGGTGGAACCCAGCTCTTGTATGAATAGCGAGGAGAGGTGAGTCCTGTGACGCAGATCGAAATGGGGCTCTTGCTCATCCCTGAGCCACTCCGTACTCCCCTTATTGGCGCACATGTTTGCGCGTACCTCTTCTACATCTGAGGAACGCCACTGCTGACCGCAACGCCAGGTTCGGTGGCCTGTTTCTTCTCGTCGCTGGCGCGTTTGCTTTCCTGAGCGGCTTCCAGGGTCAAGTCGCGCATGCCAAAGCGCACGCCGATTTTCTTGAGGAAGCCGTTGGGAGGAAGGCCCCCGGCGAAGATCCACACAAAATCGTTGGGAATGGTCCGCGTCTGGCCCTGGACGTCCAGGACGACAGAGTCCGCCTTGAATTCCACCGGCACGGAGTTGAAGATGACTTGGATCTTGCCGGTACGCGTGCACTCTTCTATGCGCTTGGAGTTGCGTTCCTTGATGCGTCCAAAGCGGTCTTGGCGGTAGGAAAGGGTCACAACGTTGCCCTTCTGATGGGCGAGTCCCATGGCGGCTTCCACCGCGCTGTCACCTCCGCCCACCACCAGGATCTTGTTGTTGGTATAGTGGTCGGCTTCAATCAGGCGGTACATCACTTTGGGCAACTCCTCGCCTTTCACGCCGAGCTTGCGTGGTTCGCCGGCGCGGCCCAGAGCCAGCAGCACAGCACGCGCACGGTATTGCGTGGTGACGGTAGTGACAGTGAAAATGCCGTCCGGGCCTTTCTTGATGTCCTCCACTTTCGCGCCGGTACACACGTTAAAGTCAGCGCGATTGAGCACCATTTCCCAGAATGCCAGCAAGTTCTCTTTGGAGAGTTCCAGTTTCTTGAACTTGCCATAGGTGGGAAACTGCACCGGGCTGGTCATCACCAGTTTCTGGCGCGGAAATTTGGCGACTGTGCCGCCGACTTCATCGCGCTCCAGCGTGATGTAATTCAGTTTCTTCTCAATGGCGCGTAGCGACGCGCTGATGCCGGCCGGTCCCGCCCCTACGATGAGCACATCGTAAACTTCGGGGTCGCTCTTTCCCGGCTTCTGCGCCGACATCCGCTGGAACAGCAGATCAACGCAGTCGCGGCCCTGGTTCACGGCATTCTTGATCAGCGCCAGTCCGCCCAGTTCGCCCACGATGAACAGGTTCGTGATGCTGGTTTCAAACTCCGGCGTGAGGTAAGGCATGTCCGCGCCCAGGCTGGGGCTGGCCATGACCATGGTGATGGCGCCCACAGGGCACGCGTCGGCGCACAGGCCATGCCCAATGCATTTGTGACCGTTGGCGATCACCGCTTGCCCGCCCAGCATGGCCAGCACGTCACCCTCCGGGCAGACCTGGGTGCACGTGGCGCAGCCGATGCAATGCGAAGTGTCAATGTGCGGGTGCTGGCCGCGGGGTCCGTCAGAAAACAGCTTGCCCTGTTCCAGGGCTTCGCGCGCCCGCTCGTCTCTCTTTTTCTGCTTTGTGAGATAGCGCAGAACAAAGAACAGCGTGACCACTGCCGCCAATCCAAACGCAAACATACTTTCCATGGGCCCTTACCTCATCAAGCCGAACAACGAAGCAATGGCGATGTGGACCAGCGCGAGCACTGCAAACGAATAGCTGAACGGACGGTGCACCACGTGCCACAGATGCAGGATACGCTGCGACTTGGCGAGGAACAGCAGTTTCTTGGAAAGACGAGCCTGGTCGCGCGCCACCACGATAATGTGCTCCAGCTTATAGTTTCGCGACGATACAAAGCCGGCCAGGGTAAAGAACTTGCCGAAGAAGCCCAGCGCACTGCGCCGCACGCGGGCCACGCGGAAAGGCCGCTTGAGGTCAATCCACAGGAGGGCGCCCAAGGCGCGGAGCAAGGATTCGCGCTCAACGTATTTCGCTGACGGCAACCGGAACAGGGCCGCCAGGTCGTTGGGCCG
>JBGPLR010000040.1:0-12519 GCA_041486545.1 Terriglobia bacterium | reverse complement strand
CTTCTACCAGGTCACACAGTTCAATGGCAAACGATGGAGCGCCGCCGCCGCTTTCCTGCATCCCGTCATGTCCCGGCCCAATCTCACGGTCCGCACAGACGTGCAGGTCTTTGACATCATCTTTGAAGGCAAGCGCGCCGCGGCGGTCAGCTTCCAAAGCGGTAACGCCAGCCAACAGGAGCGCGCCACGCGCGAAATCATCCTGTGCGCCGGTGCCATTGGATCCCCGCAGTTGCTCATGCTCTCCGGCATTGGTCCGGCGGAACATTTGCGCACGCTGGATATTCCCGTCCTCTGCGACCTGCCCGGAGTCGGAGCCAACCTGCAGGACCATCCCGCCGTGCCGGTGGCGTATGAGTGCACCCAACCGATTAGCCTGGCGGACGCGGAGAGCCTCAAGAACCTGGCCCGCTACATGACCATGAAGAAAGGTCCGCTGACGTCCAACGTGGCCGAAGGCGGAGCGTTCGTGAAAGTCTCGTCCTCTGCGCCGGCGCCCGACTTGCAATTTCATTTTGGCCCCGGCTATTACCATGAACACGGCTTCCAGAAGTTCAAAGGCCACGCCTTTACGTTCGGCCCCACGGCGATTCGTCCCTACAGCAAGGGCCGGCTGACATTGCGCTCCAGCAATCCGCTGGACGCGCCGATGATCCACGCCAACTACTTTGCCGACGATCGCGACGTGGACGTGATGGTGGAAGGCCTCAAGCTGTCGCGCGCGCTGGCCGCCGCCGACGCCTTCACCAAATATCGCGGGCGCGAGATCCTTCCCGGCCCTGAAGCCAAAGACGATCAGGCTCTCCGCGCGCATATCGCCAAATTCGCTGAGACGCTTTACCACCCCGTAGGAACCTGCAAGATGGGCGGCGGTAACGACAACACCGCCGTGGTGGATTCCGAACTGCGCGTGCGCGGCGTGGAAGGCCTGCGCGTAGTGGACGCGTCGGTGATGCCTACCGTCCCCGGCGGCAACACGAATGCCCCGACGATTATGATCGCTGAGAAGGCCGCAGACTTGATCAAGAGCGGGGCACGGGCCGGTGCATCAGAGTTCGCCGCCGATCTGCGCAGATGAGCGCTGACGGTCATCTTGCGCTCGAACCACATCTCTGCATTCCTATCACCGTCATCAGCGTTCATCAGCGGTAAGGTTTTTGCACGTTTGCTCCGAACCAGCGATCGACACCTAAAAGTATTCCGTCACGGCAGGGCCGGATCTGATCAAACCTGGCAAACTACTCGTCAAACCACCCCAGACTCTTGAAAACATTGGAAAAATTCTCTTGCTTCCGGGAGCCTATAAGAGGGCTAGAATATCGTTATGCGAAGCCTCTTATCCATTTCGGCGCTAGCTACCTTTGCACTCATATCCTTATCTACATCAGCGCAAGCGCAAATGCACGGCGGAGGACGCGGTTCCTCCGGCGGTGGCGGCCGTAGTTTCTCCAGCGGCCCGCGGTTCTCATCCGCACCGCGATCAAGTTCCGGGTTCCACTCGTCTCCTGGTTTTCGTTCATCTCCCGGTTTCCGGTCCGGACCAGGCGTCCGCAGCAACGGCTTTGCGCGCAGCGGCGGCTTCGTGAGAAGTGGCAGCTTTGCGCGCCGTGGCGGCGTCGTTCGCAGCAGCGGTATCGCGCGCAGCGGTGCCTTTGTCGGCGGACGCAGCGCCTTCGTACCCAACCGCGTGTTCTTTGGTTCCAGGCCATTCTTTAACCGGCCCTTTGGACACTTCCGCCGGCCGTTTTTCTTCAACAGTTGTTTTGGCTTCTTCGGATGCAGCCCGTTCTTTGGCTTCGGCTTTGTCGGCGCGCCGCTCTTTCCCGGATACTATCCTTACTACTATCCCGACTACTATGGCTACTACCCGCCTTCTACCACGGCGGTATATAGCAACAACGGCGGGGGCAGTGACGTTGAGTTGACTACCGAAGTGCAGCGGCTGTCGGATGAAGTAGCAGACTTGCGCGATGAGCAACGCAGCTCGCGTTCCCAATATCCTCAGACTGCGGCACCGGGCCAGTCGATTTCGGCTGTGCCGCCGGCTGCTTCCACCATCTTTATATTTCACGATGGACGCCGCCTGACCGCAAAAAACTACGCGATTACCGGACAAGTGCTCTGGATTTTCGACGAACACAGTGCGCGCCGGTACGTGCTAGCCGATCTTGATCGCGCCGCCACCGAACAGGCCAATTCCGCCAACGGCGTGGAACTGCGCATTCCCTAGCCGCGCCCGCTGACCTGGGCCTCGCTTCCAAGGCGGGACGCTTCCGAAAAGGAAAAGGTCTCAGTAACCGTTCTGGCGCCTCCCGCAACTCGCGAAGGACCCGCGCTCCGTGCTATCCTCCTGAGTCCTGCACGTGGCGGGAGCGGCGTTCAAATTTCATGAGTCATCTTGTTCTTGTCCGGCACGGCCAGGCTTCGTTCCTTGAGAAGAATTACGACAAGCTTTCCCCCAAAGGCGAGCAGCAAAGCCGTTTCCTGGGGCAATACTGGGCCAGCCACAATGTCCGTTTTGACCGCATTTATTCCGGGCCCAAAGTGCGCCAGCGCGAGACCGCGCGGCTTGCCGCGGAAGCGCCCAGGAAAGCCCGCCTGCCGTGGCCGGAGACTGAGCTGCTCCCGGAATTCGATGAATTTCAGGCCGAAGCGGTGATTGAGAGCGCTCTGCCGGGATTGGTTGAGACCGACGAACACATCCGCAACATGTATCGCGACTTCCAGGCGGCCGCCACCCGGCCCGCACAGTTCAAGACTTTTCAGCGAATGTTTGAAGTTGTGGTTGGGCGCTGGGCCGCGGGCCAGTTGCCGCTCAAAGGAATTGAACCGTGGCCGGACTTTGCCGTGCGGGTGCAGCACGCGCTGGGTAAGCTGGCCGCTAACGGCATTCGCGGCCAGCGCATCGCCATCTTTACTTCCGGCGGACCCACGGCGGTCGCCGTGCAGCAGGCGCTGGGGCTTTCTACGCCGGCAACGCTCACCACCGCGTGGATGGTCCGCAACAGCGCGCTTACTGAGTTTCTCTTCTCCGGCGAACGGTTTACTCTTAGTTCGTACAACGCAACTCCGCACCTGACCGACCCAGAATTCCTCACTCACCGGTGAGCAGGAGGCCCTCATGGATTTTTCTATCACGCCGCAAATGCAAAAAACGCTGGCCGACATTCAACAGTTCCTCGAAAAAGAAATCTATCCGCTGGAGCCGGAAGTCGGCGCCAAGGGTTTCCGGGCAACGCTTCCCAAATTGAAGGCCGCCCGGCAGAAAGTGAAAGACATGGGCCTGTGGTGCCCGCAGATTCCCAAGGCCCACGGCGGCCTGGGCCTGACCATGATGGAACATGGCATGGTCAGCGCGGTGCTCGGCCAGAGCCTGATTGGACACTACGTGTTCAACTGCCAGGCGCCCGACGCCGGCAACATGGAAATCCTGATCGAACACGGCACGCCGGAGCAGAAGAAGACTTTTCTGGAACCGCTTCTCCGCGGCGACATCCGGAGCTGCTTTGCCATGACCGAACCGGAACACGCCGGTTCCAACCCAACGTGGCTCAGCACACAGGCCAAGAAAGACGGCAAAGATTACGTCATCAACGGGCACAAGTGGTTTGCTTCGTCGGCGGATGGCGCAACGTTCGCCGTGGTGATGGCCGTCACCAATCCGGACGCTCCAGCCCACGAGCGCGCCAGCCAGATTCTGGTGCCGCTCAGCACGCCGGGCTTCAAGTTGGTGAAGAACCTGAGCGTGATGGGACACGTGGGTGAAGATCATGCCAGCCACGCGGAAGTGCGCTTTGAGAATTGCCGCGTGCCGCAGAGCAATCTGCTGGGCAAGGAAGGCGCCGGCTTTGCCATCGCGCAGGAGCGCCTGGGCGCCGGACGCATTCATCATTGCATGCGCTGGCTGGGCATCTGCGAGCGGGCTTTTGACCTCATGTGCAAGCGCGCCGCGCAACGTGAACTGGCGCCCGGCAAAGTGCTGGGCACGCGACAGATTGTGCAGGCGTGGATTGCCGAAAGCCGGGCTGAAATGAACGCTGCCCGGCTGATGGTCCTGGAGGCCGCGTGGAAGATCCAGAACCTGGGCCAGCGTGAAGCACGCGTCGAGATTTCCTGCATCAAGTTTTATGTCGCCGGCGTGTTGCTGCGGGTGCTGGACCGCGCCATCCAGACCCACGGCGGCATGGGCCTGACCGACGCCACGCCGCTGGCCGCCTTCTGGGCCGCGGAGCGCGGTGCGCGCATCTACGATGGGCCGGACGAAGTCCACAAGATGGTAGTCGCCCGCCAGGCCATGAAGAAATACGGCGTGCAGGTGTCTACCTAACAATGCACGGCCACGGCGATTTTCAGGACCATTCCGAAAACATTCGCGCCGGCGAGGAACTTGACCTCGCGCGGCTGGAACCTTATCTGCGCGCGCACTTCCCCGTCGAGGAAGGTCCGCTCACCGTCAAGCAGTTCCCCAGCGGCCACTCCAACCTGACGTATTCGGTCACGCTCGGCGCGAAGCAAATGGTCCTGCGCCGCCCGCCGTTCGGCAGCAAAGTGAAATCAGCCCACGATATGGGCCGCGAATACCACGTGCTCTGCAAGTTGCACGGAGCGTATCCGGCGCCTACGCCGCTGCTCCACTGCACCGATGAGACCATTCTCGGCGCGCCGTTTTACGTCATGGAGCGCGTGCGCGGAGTGATTCTTCGCCGTAACCTGCCCGCTGGATTTCATCTGCCGCCGGAAACCGCCGAGCGCCTGAGCGAAGCCTTCATTGATAATCTCGCCGCGCTGCATGCGCTCGATTACACCGCGCTGGGGCTGGGTGATCTGGGCAAGCCGCTCGGCTACCTCGATCGCCAGGTGAAAGGCTGGATGGAGCGTTATCACGGCTCCAAGACGGAAGATCTGCCGGAAATTGCAACCATCTCCGCATGGCTGCACGCGCACATGCCGTCGCAGAGCGGCGCCACGCTGGTCCACAATGACTACAAATATGACAACATCGTGCTGGCGGCGGACGACATCACGCAGATCAAAGCCGTGCTTGACTGGGAAATGTGTACGCTGGGCGACCCGCTCACGGACCTGGGCACCGCGCTCGCCTATTGGGTCAACGCCGATGATCCCATGGAAGTACAGATGGTCCGCTGGGGGCCCACTTGTCTGCCGGGAAGCCTCACACGCGCGCAGCTGGCCGAACGCTACGCCGCCAAGACCGGCCGTGACGTCTCGCAAATTGTCTTCTACTACGTTTTTGCTCTGTTCAAAGTGGCGGTAATCATCCAGCAGATTTACTACCGTTACCACCTCGGGCTGACCAAGGACGAACGGTTCGCCTCATTAGGAGAAGTGGCGAAGATGCTGTTGCGAGTTGGGCTGCGCGCCAGCGACAGGAAAGAAATCTAGACAACAACTTACCGGTAATACCGCACCAGCCACTCAGCCACGCACGCCGGCTTTTCGCCACCCTCAATTTCAATGGTCGCGTTGTAGGTGGCTTCCAGCCCGTTCGGCTCCACGTCTTTGAGCGACAGCAGCGCCAGCCGCGCGCGGATTTTCGAATCCACGCGCACCGGCGATACAAAGCGCACCTTGTTCATGCCGTAGTTCACGCCTAAGCGCACCCCGGACTTGACGCTCACGGCTTCACCCATAAAGTACGCCAGCATGGAGAGCGTCAGAAAACCGTGGGCGATGGGAGCCTTGAATGGCGATTCGCGCTTGGCCCGTTCCACGTCCACGTGGATCCACTGGTGGTCCAGCGTGGCGTCAGCGAACGCTTGAATGCGGTCCTGGGTCATGGTGAACCAGTCCGTGACGGCCACTTCCTGTCCGACCAGGGCTTTGAGCGAGTCCAGAGAATCAAGCACGCGTTTGGGCATGGAACACTCCTTTTGACTTACAGTCCGCCGGCAATTTCCAACACTTGTCCGGAAACATAATCAGACAGCGGCGAAGCAAAGAAGAGCACGGCTCCGGCAGCCTCCTGCGGCGTGCCGGCACGGCCCAACGGGATGAACTTGCCCATCATATTCAGGCGTTCTCCCGGAATGCCCAGCTCAATCTCCGCGTCGCCGCGCTTGATCTTCACTTGTTCTTCCTTGGCGTGGGTCAGGCGAGTGTCAATCCAGCCAAAAGCCACGGCGTTGGCCTGGACGTTGAACATGCCCCATTCTTTTGCCAGCGTCTTGGCCAGGCCGATCACGCCCGCCTTCCCCGACGAATAGTTGGCCTGCCCGGGATTTCCGCGCGTGCCTGAGGTGGAACTGATGCAGATGATCTTGCGCGCCTGGGCCCGGCCTTTTTCCGCCTGCTCTTTCTTGGCGGTCTCGCGGATGAACGTGGACGCGGCGCGAATGATGCGGAACGGCGCGGTCAAATGGCAATCAATGATCGCCTGCCACTGCTGGTCCGTCATTTTGTGGATGACGCCGTCCCAGGTGTAGCCCGCGTTGTTCACGATGATGTCCAGCCCGCCGAACTTGTCGAGCGCGGTCTTGACCAGTTTGTCAGGAAACTGCGGATCGGTGACGTCGCCGGCAAAGGCCGTAACCTGCCCGCCGGATTTTTGGATGGCCGCGGCAGCATCGTTGAGCGGCCCGGGATCAATGTCTGACATGACGACGCGCGCGCCCTGCGCCGCAAACAATTCCGCCGTCGCTTGGCCGATGCCGCGTGCCGCCCCGGTCACAATGGCTGTTTTACCTTCGAGGAGTTTGGTCATTTTTCCCTTTCAGCAATTAGCAAATAGCAATTAGCAACTGGCAGCTAGCATCTGGCAACTAGCAAAACCAGACTCTTGACTGTTGACAGCACATTCACCTTTAGCCGTGTAGATCCATTGAAATACGCACGCAGGTGTATCCATGCTCAGGCTAATTGCCAGTTGCTAGTTGCTAAGTGCTGCTTTTCGTCGCCATTTCCGGCCGGATGCTTTCCGTCCCCGACCAGTATTTCTTGCGCAACTCTTTCTTCAAGATCTTGCCGGTGCCGGTCTTGGGCAGCACGTCAACAAATTCCACGGACCGTGGACACTTGTAGCGCGTCAGGCGCCCGCGACAGAATTCCAGCAGCTCGTCGGCGGTGGCTTGGGCGCCCGGCTTCAGCGTGACCAGGGCTTTGGGAACTTCTCCCCAGCGCTCGTCGGGCACGGGAATCACCGCCACCTCATACACCGCCGGATGAGCGAGGATAACCTTTTCCACTTCCAGCGATGAAATGTTTTCTCCGCCGCTGATGATGATGTCTTTCTTGCGGTCCACAATCAGCACGTAACCGTTTTCTGCCATGGTGGCCATGTCACCGGTGTGGAACCAGCCGCCGCGCATGACGTGGGCGGTGGCTTCCGGCTGTTTCCAGTAGCCGGCCATCACGCCGTCACTGCGGGCCACAATTTCTCCAATGCTCTGGCCATCGCGAGGAAGGTCATTGCCGTCAGGGTCCACCACGCGGATTTCCACGCCGGGAATGGCGTATCCGGTGCTCGCCTGTCCTTCATATCGTTCAGCGCCCTGCCAGTTCACGCCCAACTTCATCTGCGCGGTAGTAAGCACCGGACAGGTCTCCGTTAGCCCGTATCCGGAGAAGCAAGGACAGCCCATTTTCTCTTCCACCTCGCGCACCAGCGTGGGCGATGACGCGGCCCCGCCCAGCGTGATCCGCCTCAGGCTGCTCAGGTCATACTTCGTGCGGTCCGGACAGTTCACCAGCGCCGTGGCCATGGCCGGAACCAGGCTGCATGCCTGGGCGTGCTCCTGTTGGATAAGACGGAACACTTCCGGCGGATCAAACTTGCGGATCATCACGTGCGTCCCGCCGACGAAGGTCAGCGAATGTGCTACGCCCCATCCGTTGGCGTGGAACAGGGGAATAGTGTGCAGCTCAATGGAGTCGCTGCCGGTATGGAACGTCAGCGCTACATTCATAGCGTGCAGATAAATGTTGCGATGCGTCAGCATCACGCCTTTGGGATTCGCGCTGGTGCCGCTGGTATAGAAAAGCTCAGCCAGCGCGTTCTCGTCGATCGCCATTACATCGGCGTGGTGCGGCGCGGCCTTCGCCAAAAGCTCTTCGTAGTTCTGCCGCGCCACCCAGGTTTCCGCGCCGGGCTTGGCATCCCGGAGAACAAATGATTTGACGGACTTCAGTTCTTTGCGGAAAGCTTCCACCAGCGGTGTGAACTGATCTTCAAACAGCAGGATGGTGGCTTCAGAATCATTCAGGATGTAAGCCAGCTCCATCGGCGCCAGGCGGATGTTCAGCGGCAGCAGGACGGCACCGGCTTCCAGCACTCCGTAGTACGCTTCCAGCAGGCGATGGCAATTGCCGCTCAGGTAGGCCACGCGGTCGCCTGGTTGCACGCCCGCGGCCAGCAGCGCGCCAGCCAGATGGGCGGCGCGGTCAGCAAACTGCGTGTAGGTGTAGCGATGTTCGCCGCAGATCACCGCCGTCTTGGCGGGATATTGCTGGCTGGCGTAGCGCAAAAAGCGTAGCGGCGTTAGTGGAATGTTCATGAGGCCCTCAGAATTACCATGCCGATTGCCCTCCATCCACCACCAGCACGTGGCCGGTGATGTAAGCGGAGGCGTCAGACGCCAGAAGTACGGCGGCGCCTTTCAAGTCATAATCCGTGCCGAAGCGGCGCAGCGGAATATGTTCCAGCAAATAATCTTTATTGGCTTCCAGCACGCGGTCTGACATGTGCGTGGGAAACCATCCGGGCGCCAGGGCGTTCACTTGAATATTGTGCCGAGCCCACTTGCACGCCAGATCTTTGGTAAACGCGATCACGCCGCCCTTGCTGGCGTGGTAACCAATGGCTTCTACCGCCTCAGAAGGCGCGCCGGCCAGACCAGCAACCGAGGCCACGTTGATGATCTTACCGCTTCGCTGCCCGATCATCGTTTTTCCCGCAGCCTGCGAGCACAAAAACGTCCCCGTCAGGTTTGTTTCCAGCACTTTGTTCCAGTCGGCCAGAGACATGGTTTCCACCGGCGCTCCCCAGGAGATTCCCGCGTTGTTGATGAGGATATCAATTCGTCCAAACTGAGCGACGGCCGTCTCCATCAGCTGCTTGACACTGGCGGGATCTTTTACATCGCAGGCCATGGCCAGTGTCTTTACGCCGAGCTTGGCCAAATCGTGCGCGGCCTGCTCGCAGCGTTCTTTCTTGCGGGCACAGAGCACCAGGTTCGCGCCCATTTCGGCAAGGCCTTCCGCCATCTGGCGTCCCAGACCGATGGAGCCGCCGGTAATCACCGCCACGCGTCCGGAGAGATCAAACAGTTGCTTGACGTTTCGGGATGCTTCTTTGACGCCGGCGTGCGAAGAGGTTTCCATTCGGTTCTCCAAAAACTTATTTTTGCCCGGCCGGAACAACACCGGTAGGACGCGGAATCGCGCCCGCTTCCCACGGCGCTTTCAACTCGGTCTGCCATTCCAGCAGACCGGGACCCGGCGCGTCCAACCAGCCCGGCAACCGCTGGGCAAGCTGGTCCAAGCTCACGATGCTTTCGGCGGCAATGCCGTAAGCCTTCGCCAATTTGCAGAAGTCAGGATTCGTCAGCGCGACCTCGTGCGTCTGCCCAAACATTGATCTTTGCAGGAATCCGATCACGCCATAAGCATGGTCATTCACCAGCAGAATCTTCACCGGCAGCTTGTACTGAGCGATGGTGGCCAATTCGTGGAGCGTGTACTGAAAGCCGCCGTCGCCCGCGATGCAGACGATCCGTCTCTGCCAGCCTGTTGTCTGCATGGCGCAAGCCACACCCACCGCCGCCGGCAGCCCATATCCCAAAGTTCCCGACCCAGAAGGATACAGGAACGTGCCCGGCTCCAACACAGGAAAGAAGGCTGACGCCCAATAGTTGAGAATGGACTGGTCATTAACCACTACGTCATCGCGATGGAGAGCTGCTCGCAGAAGCTTGAGAGCGATATAAGGACCGGCGTTCAGCGATTCCAGGCGCTGGCTTTCTTGGTCCCTCATGGAAGCTAGATCAAACCACGCTGTCCTGGATTTTGGGTGGCCGGCAAGCGCAGCGCAGACGGCAGCGACGTCGCCGGCCAGTTGCAGCGTCGCGGGAAAACGGTCTCCGGGGTAGCTGGGGTCTTCCACGATCTGAAGATGCTGCGCCGGGAACTTCAGGCTATACCGGCCGGTATCAAATTCGGTGAGCTTGGCGCCGATGGAGATCAGCAAGTCAGCTCCCGACAGCAAATCCTGCACTGCGCCCAGGCGTGAAAGACATCCTGCGGACAGGGGATGATCGCCGGCGATCTGGCCCTTGCCGCTAGTGGTGGTCAACACCGGCGACTGGAGCAACTCAGCCAGTTGCAGCGCGGATGCAGGACCACCGTGCACTCCGGCGCCCAGAATCATCACCGGTCTCTTGCTGGCTTGCAGCACACCAGTCGCGTCGGCGACCAGCGATGGCGATACAGATTGCCGCGCCGGCGGCTTCGCCGCAGGAACAGCGGCAGCGGCGGAGAGCGGCGCATACAGGAAGTCGTGGGGAATCTCGATAAACGCCGGGCCCGGCGCCGGACCATGCAACATCACCGCGGCATCGGCAAATGCTGCGGGAATTTCCTCCGGGCTGGTGACGCGCCGGGCAAAACGCGTTAAAGGCCGGATGATGTCAAACTGGTTCGGCGTCTCATGCAGAGCGCCGCCCCGCCCGGCCTGCAGCGACGAGGCAATGTTGGTGCCCACCAGAAGCATAGGCGTGCCAGTCTGCAGACTTTCCAGAAGCGGGACCAGCGTGAATAGATTACCCGGCCCGGTGGAGGCAAAGACCGCGGCGATTTTTCCGCTGTGGCGAAAAAAGGCGTCCGCGGCGTAACCCGCAGCCTGTTCGTGGCGCACCACCCAATGGTGGAATCGCGGGGCTTGCCGCAATCCTTCATAGATAGCGATGTTGTGGATGCTGGGAATACCAAATCCGAAATGGATTCCGGTGCGCAAAAGTGCTTCCACCACCGCTTGCGCGCCAAGGGTTGGGGGAGCTTGAGTGGTCTGGGACGGCGAGGCCATGGCGAGAAAAAGATCGCTTAGCAAATCTGCCGGCTTGCCAGCGACCGGCCATTGTAGCGCAAAAACAAAAAAACGACGGAGTGGCGAACCACTCCGCCGTCGTGGACGAGTCTCTTAGAACGTAGCGCGGAACCCAAGCTGGAACTGGCGCGAGGGATTCACAGCCGTGAAGCCAAGTGGGTCCGTCGGCAACCGTCCGGCGTTACCGGTTACATTGGCGGACAGGTTTCCCTGGCCCCCGGCGGCTGTAGGAAGGAGGTAGTTGGCTCCCACCACGTTGTTAACGCTGGCGTAGTTGGTCCGGTTCAGAAGATTGAACCCTTCCGCCATAAACATGAACCTGCCGTGTTCGCCCATCTTGAACGAACGGGTCAGGCGCGCGTCGAAGGAAATGAAGTCCGGGCCCTGGCCGGTGTTGCGGGCCGCGCCGATGGGACGGTCATTGGTGGAGTGCCGGTCACCGTTCACGTCGCCCCCCGCCAGCAGATTGAAAGGATGGCCGCTGTTGTAGCGGATAACGGGCGCAAACTCAAAGCCGGACGTCACTCGCCGGAAGCCTTCTCCGCCATGACCGGTATCCAGCAACGCTACCACCACCATCTTGTGCCGCTGGTCAAAATCAGAGAGCCCGCGCTCGCCCGCCAGGTTGGTCTGGTCCTGTGGAGCAAAGTCACTGTTGAAGTCCGTGGTGGTGTCAAAAGCTTTGCTGAAGGTGTAGTTGGCGAACAGGCCAACGTGATGAGACACGCGCTTCTTGATCTCAAAGATCACGCCTTCGTACAGCGCCGCCCCCTTGGACGAATAAACGTTGTCCTGGAGCCGAAGCGGGTTAGCAAAGCAAGTGACGATCGCCGCTCCACCGCAGGGCGCCAGGCCCGGCGTGAGAGGGTTGCTGGTGCTGGTATTAAAGTTCCGCACCGGGACCACTGCTCCAGTGGATAAAGTAACGTTGGTTACGGGCGCCGTATTCAGCGCATTCTGGTCAAGGGCCACCGGCAGTCCGATGGTGTGCACATAAATGCCGCTCACGGAAAGCGCCCAATCGCGTCCCATCTGCCGCTCTATGCCGAATTCAGCCTGCTGCGAGTATGGGTTCTGGTAGTCAGGTTGCCCGCTGAACAGAACCGTCAGCGGTGGCACTGGACCACTATTGGTTATGCCGATACCAAACTGGGTCAGATTGGCCGGAGTAATACACGCCGCGCTGCCCGGAACAGGGTTTATACACTGGACAACGCCCTGGGCAAACAGCGTCTGGAAAATGGCCGCTGACGTCAGCGCAGGATTTCCCGGCGCACCCGTCAAGGGAACAAAAATCTGGGCGATCTGGCGGTTCCCGTTGACCAGGCCGAGCGTCTGCACAACGTCAGCAATCTGCCCATAGATAGGCGAAAAGAACAGGCCGTATCCGCCGCGGATCACCGTCTTCTTGTCGTTGAACGGGTCCCATGAGAAAGCGGCACGGGGAGCAAAATTGTTCTTAT
>JBGPLR010000039.1:0-12569 GCA_041486545.1 Terriglobia bacterium | reverse complement strand
TGATGGCTTCCACCTTGCAGAACACGGGCGTGCTGAGCTTTGAAGCAGCGTGTGAAGCGGTGCTCCGCTATTGCCGCGATGTGCCGATTCCTTCGGTTGAGAAAGCACCGCTGCAGCAGGCCTTGGGACGGGTTCTGGCGGAAGCTGTTCTGGCCGACCGCGACTTCCCTCCTTTCCACCGCTCCACGCGCGATGGATTCGCCGTGCGCTCGGCTGATCTTGGCCAATTGCCGGCGACGCTGCGCGTCATCGGGCAGATCAAGGCCGGCGGCAGCTTCGACCGCAAGGTTTCATATGGAGAAGCGGTAGAGATCATGACCGGTGCTGCCGTCCCCGAAGGCGCGGATGCCGTGGTGATGGTGGAGTACACCGCACAAAATGATTCCAACGGCAAGGTGGAAATTCAGCGCGCAGTTGTTGCCGGCGAAAACGTTGTGATGGCCGGGGCTGAAGCGCGCGCCGGCGACAAGCTGTTGCCGGCCGGAATGCGGCTGGGACCGGCGCAGATCGCCATGGCCGCGGCCGTGGGCAAGGCGACGCTGCAAGTCTTCCGCAGGCCGCGCGTCGCCATCTTGGCCACCGGCGATGAACTCGTGGAAGTTGCAGAAAAGCCCGGGCCGCATCAGATCCGCAACAGCAACAGTTATTCTCTGGCGGCACAGGTCACCGCTTGCGGCGGAGAAGCCGTAAAGCTTCCGATCGCGCCCGATGAAGAACGCAAGCTGGCCACGCTCATGCAAGCAGGCTTGGAGTCGGCCGATCTCCTGCTGCTTTCCGGCGGCGTTTCCATGGGCAAGTTTGATCTGGTGGAGAAAGTCCTGAGCGGGCTGGGCGCGGAATTCTTTTTTACCGGCGCGCTGATCCAGCCGGGAAAGCCGGTGGTGTTTGGGCAGGTCCGTTTGCCAGGCGAAAAAACTCCGCATCACCACATTCCTTTTTTCGGCCTTCCTGGAAACCCCGTCTCCGTGATGGTGACGTTTGACCTGTTTGTCCGCCCGCTCGTGGAGGCGCTGGGCGGGGCCGTTCCCGCAGGGCTGCCGGCAGCCAAAGCGCGGTTGCGCAGTCCGGTGAAGACCAAGACGGGGCTCACCCGGTTTCTGCTGGCGATCCTCGAAGGCGGCTTGGACGATCCGCAGGTGGAAGCTGTTCCCTGGCAAGGGTCGGGCGACCTGCTGGCTTCAGCGCGGGCAAATTGCTATCTTGTGGTGCCGCCTGACCGCGACCAGATCCCGGCGGGCGAAATGGTTACGGTGCTGATTCGCTGAAGAATGAAAGGACCTGCTGAAGAACGAAAGACCTCTAGATGCGACGTAACCAGCAAAAAGCGATCGGGATGCTGATCCTAAAGCGGCTGTCTGTTTGGGCCCTTGAGACGGCGCTCCAGGCACTGCTGCTCAGCTTGGTCCTAATAGGCTTGTTTGGGTATGACTCACATGAGTTCGGTAAAACTCTGCTTATTTGCACCACGTGGATAGTCATCATGTTTTTCAGCACCGGTTACCTCTTCAGCACCGTACTCTTTCGGGCCTTTTGGAGAGGTCGAGGGTTGTGGTTATATTCAGCTATCGCGACCCTGCTATTCTTGATCCACTTTGAGATATTGAACGTGGGCGTGGGCGTGGGTGGCGCTTTTAATCCACCCGAGAGGCTCCGTATCCGAGCGGCGGGCGTGTGCATAGTGTTTGCTTGCACCTTTGTTGGGAGCTATTTTCTGCGGAAGGGTTCAAGCCCGCAGCAAGCAAACGGAGCAAAAGCGGCGTTAAACACTGCGGCGTATTAAATGGCCAAAAAATCCAAAAAGCCTTCCCCCAAGAAGCTCTCTCACTACGATTCCGCCGGCAAGGCGACCATGGTTGACGTCTCCGCCAAGGCCGCAACGGCGCGGGAAGCCGAAGCCTCAGCTTTCGTGCAAATGTCGCCGGAAGTCTTGCGCGCGCTGCCCCGGAACCCGAAAGGTAATCCTCTGGAAGTGGCTCGATTTGCAGGGATTTCCGCCGCCAAACGGACTTCAGAGCTGATACCTATGTGCCATCCGTTACCTCTGACCTTCATTGATGTGACTACTCAGGTATGCGAAAATGGCGTTCAGGTCCGCTCCAAGGCTACAACGACGGCACAGACCGGAGTGGAAATGGAAGCGCTGGTGGCGGCCAGCGTGGCGGCCCTTACGGTTTACGACATGTGCAAGGCCCTGGACAAGGGGATTGCCATCCGGGAAATCGTTTTAGAGCGCAAGTCGGGCGGCAAGAGCGGGGAATACCGGCGCAAGCGTTCGTCAAATCAGCATTGAGAAATCAGGTTGCATGCCCAGCAATATCAAGGTCCTGCTTGTTGACGACAATCCCATGATCCTGGAAATGTTGCGGCAGGCCCTTGCTCAATTCTGTACCGTGCAGACCTTGGGCGATGGCGCCGACGCGCTGCTCAAATCCATTGACGATAAACCCGACCTGATCATCGCCGACTACTCCATGAACGGCATGGACGGCGGCCAGTTGCTGCAAAAACTCAAAGGCCGCGGCGCCACCGCGTCCATCCCGGTGATCCTGATGGCCGATCGGGCGGACATCACGGAAAAACTCAAGGGCCTGCGGGAGACGGTGGAAGACTTTGTGGAGAAACCGTTTTTCACCAAAGAGGCCGCTGCGCGGATCAAGAAAGTGGTGGACAAGATCTCGCTGGAAAAAATGGCCCGCGAAGCGCCCGGCGAATCCGTGCTGCGCGGCAGCCTGGCGCAGATGAACGCCCTGGACCTGCTGCAGTCCCTGGACATGGGACGCAAGACCTGCGAGCTGACCCTGACCAACAGCAGCGACAAGTGCAAGATGTTCTTCACCGACGGCCAGATCAACCACGCGGTCTATGGCAAGCTCAAGGGCGATGCCGCCGTGTACAAGGTCCTTACCTGGACTTCCGGCAATTTTGAAATTGATTTCACCGGGAGCAGCAAGGAACAAACCATCACACAGTCCACGCAGGGCCTGCTGCTGGAAGGGCTGCGAATGCTGGATGAATCGAACCGCGACACCGAAGAAAACGTGCTCGAGGCCTAAAGCAGCTTAAGCCGCTTAAAGCCGCCTAAGCCGCACGAGCAGTAGGAATCCAGACTGTGAAAGCCATTTGAGTGAACACCGCCTCCGTCCTCACCATCAGCGACTCATCGTTTCAAGGCCAGCGCTCCGATCTTTCCGGCCCCGCCGTGGTCCGCTTGCTGGAGAGCGCCGGGTTCAAAGTAATCCACACTTCAGTGCTTCCTGACGAAAAAGATCAAATTGCCGCGCGGCTGATTGAATGCTGCGAACTGACGAGGCTGGTTGTAACTACAGGAGGCACCGGCATCGCGCCCCGCGACGTCACTCCGGAAGCTACGCTTTCGGTGGTTGACCGGCTGATTGAAGGCATCCCGGAAACCATGCGGGCTGAAGGCGCAAAGAAAACTCCCAAAGCGGCCTTGAGCCGCGCGCTGTGCGGCATCCGCGGAAAATCACTGATCTTGAATCTTCCCGGCAGCCCCAAAGGCGCTACAGAATCGCTGGAAGCAGTAATCGGCCTGCTGGGACACATGATTGATTTATTAGACGGCAAAACCGGGCATCCATAACTCCTGTCGCTTCGCTCCACACCGCTGACGCGGATCGCTCTCGCCTTGATTTCTCTGCATCTGAAGCAGACGGCTCGGCACGCAAGCCGGCCTCGCCGTCCTAGAGCCTCTCCAGCTTCGCCACTGTCCGATCGTTCTGCACGTTGCCGGTATTCAGAGTCGTCCCCGGCTCCAGCAGCAGGATGTGGGTTTCCACCAGCGCGTAGGGCATGTGTTCCACGCCGTGGGGCACGATAATGAACTCGCCCGGGCGGATGGCTTCATCCGTCTCCCGCCCGTCAGCATGGCGGAGCTTCATGTGCAGCTCGCCCTGCGCGACCAGGAAAAGCTCGTCTTCCGCGTCATGGTGATGCCACACGAATTCGCCTTGCAGCTTGACCAGTTTGACCTGAAAGTCATTGATCTGGCCAACCACTTTAGGACTGTAGTAGTCCTGAAACCTGGCAAATTTCTCGGTCAAATTAACAACTCGGATCTCGGCACTTGCGGCGTTCATCGGCCTTCTCCCGCTGCCGTGAGGGCCGCGCCAGACGGCCGCTCAAAATCGTTTTGGCGAAGCACTTCGGCCACTTCAATCTTGTAATACTCGTACCACTTCTGGCGACCCTGGATCTGCGCCGCCTGATGGCGCGCGTCATGACGCCACAGCGCCAGCGACTCTTTGTCCCGCCACCAGACCAGGGTGAGCCGCTCGCCGTCTTCGGCCAGGAAGCTCTTGGCAGCCACAAATCCCGGCATCGTTTTCACATACTCCTCAAGATCAGCGTTGGTGTCGGCGTAGTCCTGGCCGGCTGCGGCCGTGAGTTTGGAGCGAAAAAGAATCACGATCATGGGTCTTTGCCTCTCAGTGGATTCCCGCTGCTGAATTGGTTTAGCGGCGTCTAATGCATTGGACGGACCGGCCTCCGCTTGCGACCCAGAATATTTTTTTATGAGGGCGAAAGAATCTTGACTTTCGCCGAACCAGGCTGGGCTGCGCGCCCCGGCTTCCGGCTCCTGACGCGAACAGGTTTTGACTATCTCTAGTAGTAAGTCAGCGGGAACCAATAGTCTTTCCCTTGTCCGCAACAGCTACTTCCATCACGGAGACCTGTGAAAGTGCGTCGCCATTCATACCTGATTGCTTTCATTGTTTTGTTTGCGACGTCTTTTTGCTCCGCCCAAACCAGCGTGGAGGGCGTCGTTAGAAACTCAGCGGGAACGCCCGTTGCCGGGGCGCAGGTTTCTCTCTCCCATGCCGGAGCGGCCAGTCCGGCGCAGAAAGCAACAACTGATTCACTGGGCAAGTTTCATTTCGCCGGAGTGGAAGGCGGCGCCTACTCGCTGAAGGTGGAAGCCACCGGCTATTACCCCAGCGACTATCAGCTGGTGCTGCGCCCGCGTGAGCCGGTGACGCTGACCGTGGAGCTGATCCAGAAGAGCGCGATCCAGACCAGCATCGAAGTCCGCGCGGAATACCGCACCATTGATCCCGATAAAACCGGCACTTCGCAGACTTTCAGTCATCAGGACTTGGAACGGCTGCCGGATCCCATGGTGGACTCCACCAACGCTCTGGTCGCCAACCTGATGCCCGGCGCCAGCCAGAGCCATGACAACTTCATCAACGTTCGCGGCAATGAGTTTTCCCTGCATGAGTTCGTCAACGGCGTCTCTTTCCTGGACAACACCCAGCCGCAGTTCGCGCCCGGCGTGAGCCCGCAAATATTTGAGAGCGTGGACCTGATGACCGGCGGTTTCACCGCCGAGTACGGCAACCGCTTCGGCGGCGTGCTGGACGTGACCACTCGCTCCGGCCGCACCATGGACGGCCACGGCAGCCTCGGCTTCCGCGGGGCGACCCAGGACAACTACGATCTGAACGCCGAATACGGCGGGGCGAAAGGCAAGCTGGGCTACTACGTTTTTGCCGATGGATTTACCTCCGGGCGGTTTCTGGATCCGCCGCAGCCGGTTGAGCTGAACGATTTTGGCGGCGGACTGCGCGGCACAGCCCAGCTTGACTGGCGGAGCGGCAATAACACTTTCAAGCTGCTGATGATGGGCAGCGGCGCAGACTTTCAGCAGCCCAACATCAGCGACGACCAGGCCGTGGGCCGCAATGCCTCGCGCCGGCTGAAGCAGCAGACCGCCATTCTGACCTGGGGCCACAATTTTTCGCCGGACACCGTGCTCACCACGTCTCTCTATCAGCGTATCGGCTCGGACCACATTCTGCCCACGTCAGATCCGGACACACCGCTTTCCAACGGCTCCCGCAGCCCGCTGGCCTTCGGCGGCAAGAGCGATTTGATCCGTTTGTGGAAAGGGCACGTGCTCAAAGCGGGCTTTGACGGCGTGCGCCTGCGCGAAAACGAAAGCTTCCTCATTGACGGCCGCGGCGATCCCGACCTCTTCAAACTGGACGCCAGCGGCGTGTTCAGTTTCCGCGGAGGCGTCAAAGGCGGCCAGGCCAGCTTTTATTTGCAGGACCATTTTGTGCTGGTCCCCAATCTCACCGTGGACGCCGGCGCCCGTTACGACTACTTTGACCTGATCGATACCCACGCTCAGGTGAGCCCGCGCATCGGGCTGGCGTATCACATTCGCGGGACTAAGTCCGTGCTGCGCGCGGCTTACAACCGGCTGTTTTCGCCGCCGCCGATTGAGTATTCGCTGCTGGCCAGCTTTATCGGCAACAACGCCGCCGACCTGGCCCAGCGCGTGGGCAACGTGAAGGCCTACACCCAGAACTATTTTGAGATCGGCTGGCAGCAGGAACTGCGGCGCCAGGTCAGCCTGGAAGTGGATGCTTACACCCACTCGGGGCACAACAGCTTTGAGAATCACGAGATCAGCATCTCCCGGCTCTTCCTGCCCATCAACTTCCATACCGCCCGTTCCAGCGGCGCGGACGTAGTCTTAAGCGTTAACAACCTGGAAAAAGCGGGGATCACTGGCCGCCTGCAATACACCGTGGCTCGTACTTATTTCTACGGGCCGGTTACCGGCGGCTTCACCGGCGACGAACCTCTCGCTCCCGGTGAGCGCATCCAGCCGGCTTTTGACCAGACCCATACCGGCACCGCCAACGTCTTCTACCGCAATCACTGGAGGAGTTCCTGGATCGGCGCAGCCATGCGCTACGGCAGCGGGACGATCGTCGAGCACGGCCCCCGGCTGCCCCAGCACTTCAATACTGACCTAGCCGCGGGCCTGGACCTGTGGAAGGCCGAAGGTCGGCGCGTGGACGTGCAGCTGGACGCCACCAATATCACTGACAATCGCTACCGGATCGCCAAGGAAAGCGAGGAGATTCCCATACAATTCGCGCCTTCCCGCACCCTGGGCGGAAGCCTGAAGGTCCATTTCTAGACCGCGAAACGGTAGTGCCTCAATAGACCCGCTACTCGCGAAACTCAGTGCTCCGAACGGGGTTGTTTCTCTAGTAAAATCAAAGAAAATAGCCCTTATTTCTAATGGAGCCTAAATGGGACCGCGCCTTAAGTATGTGATTGCCGCTTTCTGTGCCCTGGCCTTGTGCGCCAGCGCGTTCGCTGCCGACGCCTCTTCGCTCAAGCCCCCGCCGGGCGCGAAAGTCGCCATTGTGGTGTTTGAAGACTTGCAGTGTCCGGACTGCGCCCGCGCCTTCCCGCTGGTTTGGGACGCGGCCAACGCGCACAAGATCCCGGTGGTGCTGCACGACTTCCCCTTGCCCATGCACAACTGGTCATTCCAGGCGGCCGTGTATGCCCGCTTCTTTGACACCAAGTCACAGAAGGTGGGCGACGATTTCCGCGGCTACATCTACAAGAACCAGCCGCAGATTACGCCCGCCAATTTGCAGCAGTACGTCCAGAAGTTTGCCAATGACAACAACGCGCCTGTGCCGTTCATGTTGGATCCCGGCGGCAAGCTGGCGGAAAAAGTGAAAGCCGATTACGCCCTGGGACAACGGCTGGGGCTGGAACACACACCCACCATCTTTGTCATCGGCAACGGCGGCGCGTCTACGCCGTTTGTGGAAGTTACTGACCGCGGGAAACTTGGCGAGATCATTGAAGACATGCAGAAGAAGGCCGGCCCGTCGGCTCCCGCCAAAGCGGCTCACAGCAAGAAGAAGATCGTCAAACCGGCAAAAAAGAAGACCAGCTAAGAATCAGGCCGCGAAGCAAGCGCGTTAAGCCCGCATTCGCGGCCGTATCTTTCATTTTCAACATCTTTCATTTCAGCTTGGCCAGCTCGCTGACAATCTCTTCGTAATCAGGCTCCTGTCCCAGTTCGAACACCCGGGAGAAGGTGATGGCGCCTTGCTTATTGACGATGAAGATGGCGCGGTCATTAATGCCGGGCAGCGGCTCTCCCAGCCGCAGGATGCCGTATTTCTCCGCGGTACCGGCGTGGGGCCAGTAGTCGCTGGCCAGCGGATACTCCTGCCATCCGATGGATTTTTCCTGCCATGCCATGTGGCTGTAGATTGAATCCGGGCTGATGCCCACGACCTGGGCATCGTGTTCGGCGAACTTGGGCAGATACCTGCTGTACGCCGACATTTCGTTGGTTCACGTTGGACTCCAATCCAGCGGATAAAAAGCCAGGACCACGTGCTTCTTCCCCTGGAACTCACTGAGCTTGAATTTGTGCCGCTGCTTGCCCGTGCATGCAGGGAGTTCAAAGTCAGGTGCTGCTTGTCCAGCTTGCAAAGCTGCCATTCATTCCTCCACGTGCGACTCAAGACGCCACCGGCAAGACATGGCCTGCCGGCAGCAAGGTTACAATTTTATCGTGGTCAAATGAATTAAGACAGGTTAGCTTAGAAAACAGGGGCGTTCCGGTCTGCATCGTAGGGCCGGGGAGCGAAGCAACAGGGACAACCATGCTATTCAGTACTTATAACTACCACCACTTCTCGCGCGAGCTGCTTGACGGGCTGCAGCAGGCGGCATTTGCCGGCCCGGAGCCGGGGGAGCGCGCGCCGAACTTTAAAGGCGTGACTCTGGACGGAAAGACACTTCGCCTGGGCGATTTTCAGGGCAAAAAGAACGTGCTGCTGATCTTCGGTTCGGCCACCTGCCCCATGACCGCCGCTTCCATCGGGGGAATCAACCGGCTTTACCGGCAATTCGGCGGCGAACCCATTGAGTTTCTCTTTATCTACGTTCGCGAGGCCCACCCCGGCGAGCAGATTCCCGCCCACCCGTCGGCCGACGACAAGGTCCGTGCCGCAATGTTGCTGCGTGCGGAAGAAGACATCGCCATGCCCATGCTGGTGGACGACCTGCGCGGCACCATCCATCGCAAATACTCCCGGCTGCCCAACCCGGTTTTTCTGATAGACAAATCCGGCAGCGTGGCGTTTCGATCCATGTGGGCCAAGCCGGCGGGCGTGGAATCCGCCATTGAAGAGTTGCTGGAATTGCAGCGGGAACGCGACGCCGACCACGCGGTGGTCAATGGCGGGCAGGATTTGCGCATGCCGCTCTCCTACAGCGCTCTGAGTTCCTTCCGCGCGCTGGAGCGCGGCGGCGATGAATCGGTCAGCGATTTCCGCCAGGCCGTGGGGCTGCGCCCGCGGCGGCGCCGCGCGGGCATGGACGCCGCAGATAATGCGGAACAAGCAGGCGAAGACGCCGGGGCTTTGGCAAAAACCGCCCGCTGGTCGCTCTTGGGCAACACCGGACGCATCTTGGCAGTAGGCGCTTTGACCGCCGCAGTGGTTTCCGGAGGACTTTACGCCGGTTTCGAACTCCGTCGGCGGCGACTGGGGACGCGTCGCAACCCCTATCGCGCGTACGAAAAAGAGCCAGTGAGCGACACCGAGACCGGAACGGATTACGGCGCGGTAGGCATCTAGGTTTTTTCTTTAATCTCGAGCGGAGCGAGAGATCGCTATAGTCTCTCTTAAGAACGGCAGTTGAAGATTCTTGCCACTGATCGGCGAAGACCTGCCTGAAACGAAATATCCTTCGAACAATGAGCTAATATTGCGCCTGATTCCTATGCATTGAAAACGACTTGTCAATGAGAGCCCGCTAGCGTATTCTGCTTGCGAATAGATGGCGAAAGATACACAGCAGATGTCTTTTGGCGGCTCTTGGACACAGAAGAAACTGGAGCTGCTTGAAAAATATTTGCGTGAATACACAAAGATCTTCGAAACGAACGTGAGGGCTCGCCATTTCGAGATCACTTATCTGGATGCATTTGCCGGCACCGGCACACTTGCAGGCCCCGAAACCGATCCGCTCATACCCAGCCTCCTACCTGAACTGACCGAAGATGTAGATGAGTATCAAAGAGGCAGTGTCCGTCGAGCTTTGGAGATCCAGCCGGAGTTTGATCACTACATCTTTATTGAAAAAGACAAGGTGAGATTCAACGAGCTGCAAGCCATCCGGCAGGAGTTTCCCGACCGAGACATCAAAGTAGAGAATCTGGACGCGAACGACTTTCTGAAAATCTGGTGTACGACTTTCAATGCGGCGAAGTCCCGTGCAGTGGTGTTCCTCGATCCTTTTGGGGCGAACGTGAGCTGGGAAACAATAAGCCTGATAGGCATGACAAAGGCAGTTGATTTGTGGCTCTTGTTTCCTTTATTTGCTGTAAATCGAATGCTGATCAAAGATCGCAAGCCTTTTCCAGCTTGGGCAAAACGATTGACAGACTTGTTTGGTACGCCGGATTGGGAACGAGAATTCTATACAAGCCACAAGGATGGTCTTCCCGGCTTCGAAGGGCTAGAGAGAATCGAGAAAATTGCGGATACGGTAAAAATATCTCGCTTCTTAGTCCGACGGCTCAAGCAGGAATTCGTCGACGCAGCAGAACCCCGCATCCTCTACAATTCAAAAAGATCCCCCCTTTACCTCTTTTGTTTTGCAGCTGGGAACGAAAAAGGGGCGACGATCGGACTGAGAATAGCAAAATACCTCTTGGAGCACTGACTTCATGGCCGATAAATCGCACATCGAGTGGACGCAGGCGACGTGGAATCCGGTGACTGGATGCACCAAGATCAGCCAGGGCTGCAAGAACTGTTATGCAGAGCGGCTTGCAAAGCGACTGCAGCTCATGGGTGCATATCGATACCGCAACGGCTTCGGGCTCACTTTGCACCCGGACATTCTCGAATTGCCTACAAAATGGAGGAAGCCAAAACTAATATTTGTAAACTCTATGAGCGATCTTTTTCACAAAGACGTTCCCGCTGATTTTATTTCCAAAGTGTTCGAAACCATGGCGAACTGCCCTCAACACACGTTTCAGGTGCTTACCAAAAGGAGCTCTCGTTTGGCTGCGCTTGCCAGCAAGCTGTCGTGGCCTCCTAACGTATGGATGGGAGTTAGCGTGGAGGATTCTCGAGTGACTCACAGAATTGATGATCTGCGGCAAGTGCCAGCCGCTGTTAGGTTCCTTTCCGTCGAGCCTCTAATCGGCAGCCTGGGAACGATAAATCTTGGTGGAATTCATTGGGTCATCGTGGGCGGAGAATCAGGCCCGCGAGCTAGAAGAATGGAATCCACTTGGGTAGAAGATATCTTCCAACAGTGCCGCTCGGCTTCAGTCCCATTCTTTTTTAAGCAGTGGGGCGGAGTGAGGAAGGATCTTACGGGACGCATTCTTCACAACCGAACCTATGACGAGATGCCAGCAGAATTGGCTTCCTAAATCAATCTCCTCTCATTCCATCCACACCTTGGCCGTTTCCGCGCTCAACTCACGCAGCAGGCCGTTGATGTGGTCAACCACTGCCTCCGGCTGGGTGGATTTCAAATTGAATTTCAGCACGCCGCCGGGTGAGAACTGCGCTCCCTTGGTCCCGGCGACGAACTTTGCCAGCCGCTCCGGCTCAATCTGCGCCTGTTCGGTGAACTTGATGGTCACCGAGTCGCGCTTGCGGTCAATGGCCAGGACGCCGGCGCGTTCGCACAGCAACTTGAGTGACGCCGCCAGCAGCAGGTGCCGCACCTGCACCGGAGGCTCGCCGTAGCGGTCTTGCAGCTCCTTGCGCACGTCTTCAATGGCCGATTCGCTCTCCACTCCGGCTGCGCGCTTGTACATGCGCAGGCGCTGGTTCTCTTCCGTGATGTAGCCGGTGGGAATGCGCAGATCAATGCCCAGATTCAACTGCGTGCTGACTTTTTCAGCCAGCTCTTCACCCTTCAGCTCGCGGATGGCGCGGTCCAGCATGCCGGTGTACATCTCAAAGCCCACGGCGTCAATGTTGCCGCTTTGCTCGCCGCCCAGCAGGTTTCCGGCGCCGCGCAACTCCAGGTCAAGCGCGGCAATCTTGAATCCCGCGCCCAGTTCGGAAAATTCTTTCAGCGCAGCCAGCCTGCGTCGCGCCACGGGAGTCAGCTCCTGGTCGGCCGGAACAAGCAAATATGCATATGCTCTCCTGTTGGACCGGCCCACGCGCCCTCGCAACTGATACAGCTCTGACAAGCCATGGCGGTCGGCGCGATTGATGATGATGGTGTTGCACAGCGGGATATCCAGGCCGTTTTCAATGATCGTGGTCGCGACAAGAATATCCGCTTCATGCCGCACAAACGCCATCATCACCTTTTCCAGTTCGCCTTCACTCATCTGCCCGTGGCCCACCAGCACGCGCGCCCGCGGAACAATTTCCTGGATCTTGGCCGCCATTTCGTAGATGGTGTCCACGCGGTTGTGGACGAAGTACGCCTGCCCGCCGCGTTCCAACTCATGCTCCAGCGCGGACTGCACCAGCGCCTGGTCATATCCGGCGACCACCGTCTGTATGGCCATGCGGTCTTTGGGCGGCGTTTCAATCACGCTCATGTCACGCAGGCCCACCATGGACATGTGCAGCGTCCGCGGAATGGGCGTGGCCGACATGGTGAGCACGTCCACTTCTTTGCGCAGCTGCTTGAGCCGCTCTTTGTGGCGCACGCCGAAGCGCTGCTCTTCGTCCACCACCACCAGGCCCAGGTCTTGAAACTTTACGTCCTTGGACAAAATACGG
>JBGPLR010000038.1:0-12733 GCA_041486545.1 Terriglobia bacterium | reverse complement strand
TTGCCGCAGACCACGCGAGTCATGGGAGCGTCCACAATGGACGAGCGGTCGTCGCCCTTGTAGTCGGAAGACACCAGCTCGGCCGTTTCATAGCCCAGGATGCCTTTCATCGGACCGTTGGCCGCGGCCTGCAGGGCTTTGTTTACTTCGTCCACGGTGGTCGCCTTTTCCACGAAGGCCACCAGGTCCACCACCGAGACGTTGGGCGTGGGAACGCGCATGGAAAAACCATCCAGCTTGCCTTTCAGGTCAGGGATCACCAGGCTAAGGGCTTTGGCTGCGCCAGTGGACGTGGGAATCATGTTGAGGGCCGCTGCGCGCGCGCGCCGCAGATCTTTGTGGGGGAAATCCAGGATGACCTGGTCGTTGGTATAGGAGTGGATGGTGGTCATGGTCCCGCTTTGGATCTTGAAATTCTCGTGGATTACCTTAGCCACCGGCGCCAAACAATTCGTCGTGCATGACGCGTTGGAGATGATGTGGTGCTTTGCCGGATCGTAGTTGCCTTCATTCACACCCAGGACAATGGTGATGTCTTCATTCTTGGCCGGCGCCGAGATAATGACCTTCTTCACCGGCCCGCGCAGATGGGCCTTGGCCTTCTCCGCCTCAGTGAACTTGCCGGTGGATTCAATCACCACCTGCGCGCCCACGGAGTCCCACTTGAGCGCCGCCGGATCTTTCTCCGAGAAGACCTTGATGGTGCGGCCGTCAATGGTGATGGAATCACCGCTGGCTTTGATGTCATGCTTGAGGTTGCCCAGAATGGAATCGTACTTGAGCAGGTGGGCCAGCGTTGCCGGGCTCGTCAGGTCGTTGACGGCCACAAACTCCAGATTGGGATCGTCAATCGCCGTGCGGAGAACGTTGCGTCCGATGCGGCCAAAACCATTGATGCCAACTTTGATTGCCATAAGCTTTTTATAGTCCTCCACACGAAGATAAAGGGTCCGGGGATTGCATGGTCAGGGTTGTTTGCATAACGCCGCTTGCGAAATCAAGTGACCCGCTTGCAGAGTGAGCCTGAACTCCAGCTAAAACTCTTCAGGTTAGCAGAGAAAGCAAAGCACGGGCAAATGGACGCGCGCCGTGAGACGCGAATCATTCGCCCTTCAAACACAAGGGAGTCTCTGCTTTTATCAGGGAGGAGCTGTTCGTTGCCGCCGGTTGATAAAGAAAAGTGTTTAAGCGCTGGCTTGGTTCTACGGTCTTCAACGCCGGTACAAGTACAACCTGTAGTCCACGTTGCCTTCTGATTTCACGTCCAGGGTCTTCTCCTCCCGCCAGCCGGGAACCGGGTAGTCGAGCGACACAACGCGGGCGCCCTTGGCCAACTGGCTGGCCAGGCGGGGCCCCAGGTAGCCGTTGACTTGAGTCAAGAGATAGAGGGTCACCACCGTTGCGTCGCGCAAACTGGTCGTGAAGAAATCTTCCTGGCGGAAGGAAACTCTCTCTTCCAGTCCGTATTCCCGGACTTCTTCCTGGGCGTGCCGGCAAAGCTTCTCGTCAAGCTCAATGCCCACGGCGCGGCAGCCGAACTCCTGCGCCGCCATGATCGGGATGCGGCCATCGCCCGAGCCCAGGTCGTACAGCATGTCCTTCGGGCCCACTTCGGCCGCTTCCAGCATCTGACGAGCGATGGCCCACGGCGTGGGCGCAAAGAACACGGACTTGGTGAGCTCCGCCAGAGTTTCTTCCAGCGACCCAGCTTCCGTCCGGCGACCAAAAAAAGGAAAGCGCATAAAAAACTAAAGCCGCGGAATCATCGCTTCCGCGGCAAAGCGTGGGAACCACGGCAAAAGCTTATTTTGGCGCCGGAGCGCCGGCATTCTTTTCCTGAATGGCCTTGTCACGCTTTTCGCCAACAGGATGAGTTGCGGCGGCATTTTTCTTCATTTTGACCTGAGCGTCAGCCTTGCCGGTGTTGTTCTCAGCCGCCGACTTTGCACGCTTCTCGCTCACCACGTCGGCCTTGCCTGAACCGGCGCCGTTTTTCTTGAATTTGAACTCCGAGCTGGTCTTGGCGGCATTGGCCTCGGCCTTCCCCTTCTGCTTGACCGTAAGGGCGTCTCTGCGGATAGCCGCCTTCTCGCCCGTGGCTTTGGTCATCTTGGCCGCGTCCTTGGACGAGGCGTCCGCAGCCGCGACCCTGTTCTTCTTCTGTGCAGCGTTGGCGGCTTTCTCCTGGGCAGCCTTTGACGATTTAACGGTGCTGGCCTTTTCGGTTTCCGCTTCCTTGGAACCTTTCAGAACTTGAGCTTGGGCAGGGACGGTCGAGCCGACAAGTCCAAACATGGAAAGTAATGCCAAGAACCGCTGACGCAGTTGCATTGAGATCCCCTGGAGATCAGAGCTGAGGTGTTTGAAACCCACCGTGCCACAGACAGGGACCCGATCTGCCAGGAGTAACGAAGTGGCTTGGTGGTTGCGGGGCGAATTATAGCAACTTCGCCTAAGAGCGCAAGGGGCGAATGCAAAAAAGCACCTTAGCCGCGACCATTTTTCTCGTGCGTCCCCGCCACGTACGCCGGAGCGCGATTTGGCGCGGGTTAGACCCAGTTTCAGGACGATTGGCTGAGGCCGCGGAGGGGCGGGTAACCAACTGGGAACTCCCCCAGAGTTGCAACTGTTCATCTTCGTGTGTTACACACGAGTCATGCGCAATTGGATGCGCGAGCGCATGCGGCGCCGTAAAAAGAAACCCGAGAATCCCTCTGAGGCTACCGGCAAAGTCGGGCAGCAAAAGCCTCCCGTTGACGAACACCACCCTGAACCCATTGTCCCGGCCTATGATGAACCGGCCGACGACGGGCCACGTGTAAGCCCCCGCGATGCCCGCATGGAGACCGAAGTCCAGCCGGAATCGCCTTCCACGCCGCCGGCTGGCCCGCCCGAACAGCGACTGGTCCAGGCCGCCAAAACCACCCGCGCCCCCAAGGGAGTAGTGGTGCTGGCCATTGGCCTTCCTGGATCCGGCAAGACCACGTGGTTCAAGCGCCGCGGTGTTACCCCGCTTTCCAGTGACATGCTGCGCTCCATCCTTTTTGATGACATCGGCGAGCAGCGCTATCAGGGACTGGTGTTTTCCACCTTACGGTCGCTGCTGCGCGCCCGCCTTATCGCCCGTATGCCCTGGAACTACGTGGACGCCAGCAACCTCGCCCCACACGAACGCAAGCAGTGGATCAAGATGGCTAAAGGCTTTGGATATGAGGTCCACGCGGTATTCTTTGATGTACCGCTTGAAGTTTGTCTGGAACGCAATCGCAAGCGCGAACGCCAGGTCAAAGAAGAAATCATCCAGCGCATGGCCGCCAAACTCAAGCCGCCGACCTTTGACGAAGGCTTCGCCAAAGTCACGCTGGTCCGAGTCAAAGCCGGGGCCAAGGGGCCAAGCGAGTAGGTCCTGCAATCCCGTCTTAGGCCTTACTGTCGCTTCGTAAAGATCAAAAATGCTATGCGTGGAGACGTAGCACTGCTACGTCTCCCTCATTTCCTCGTGAAATACAGCAGCGCGAAGATGGCCATCCACAGAATCCCCATAAAGTGCCAATACCATCCGGTAGCTTGCAGGGCGACCTGCCGGAAATCCGTGCCCCGCGGCTTCCAACTGCGGAAGATGACCCACGTCAAGGCGATCAATCCGCACAGCAGGTGGGCGCCATGCAGCCCGGTAAACGCGTAGAAGAATGAGCTTCTTGAGTTCCACGCCAGAAACAGGCCTTGATGTCGCAGGATGTTCCAGACCGACACCTGCCCGCCAAGAAACGCCAGCCCCAGGACCAGCGTCACGATCAACCACGGCAGCTCTTTGCGACCGGAAGGAGGCACAATGCCCATAGCCGCGAATTCGCTCTGCTTGTGCAAGCGCTGGCGAGCCAGTTCCAGGGTCCCGCTGCTCAGCAGCAGAAGAAATGAATTAATCCACAGCTGCAGGTAAGGCAACAGCAGCGGACGCCACACATGGATTTCGCGATTCGCGTCTTGATCGTAGTAAGGAACGGAGCGGCGGTATAAGTAGGCTACGGTCAATGCAACGAACAGCGCAGTCACCGCGACAATGAAAATGACCACCAAGAAACAGTAGGTAAGCCGTCGCTCGCGCTGTTGGTGATGGTTTTCGTTACGCTCAGGATCGCCATCATCACCGCCGCCGTAGCCAAAGCGATGCGGAATCTTGCCCGGACCGCCGCCGCCCAGTTTCGGCGGGCGTTCTATTTCGACATGGTCGCTGACAACCGGCATGTCCTTAACGTCCGTTCGTCCTGCACCAATCGTTGCCACTGGTCTGCATGCTAAAATCCGCGCCGGTCGCGCCGCCGTATTCGTAAGCACCTTGGCAGACAATCGGCTTGGTCGCTCCAAAACCTTCCGCTGGCGTGGGCGAATCCAGCGTCCACTCCAAGGTGGTGCACTCCCAGGGATTCGCTTCTGCCGGCTTTCCCTTGAACATGCTGCGAAAGAAGTTCACCAGGAATATGATCTGCCCGGCAAGGGTCACAATGGCTGCCAGCGTGATGATCTTCTGCAGCGGGGCCATCGCCGCCACATAATCCACGCCGGTTAATTCTGAGTACCGCCGCGGATGTCCGGCGATTCCCAGCAGGTGCATTGGGATAAAGATGGCATACGCGCCCAGAAAGGTTATCCAGAAATGCACCGCGCCCAGCCTTTCATTCATCAGGCGGCCAAACATTTTGGGAAACCAGAAATGCGTGGCGGCAAAGATCGCAAACAACCCGGCCATGGCCATGATCAAATGAAAATGCCCGACCACGAAATACGTGTCGTGCAGGTATTCATCCAGCGCCGGTTGCGCCAGCAGCGGTCCGCTCAGCCCGCCGGCGATGAACAAAGACACGAACCCGATGGAAAACAGCATGGGCGTAGTGAAACGCAATCGCCCGCCGTAAATCGTTCCCAGCCAGTTAAAAGTTTTGATGGCGGATGGCACGGCGATGGCCGTGGTCAGCGTGGAGAAGGCAAATCCCACGTGCGGGTCCATGCCGCTGACGAACATGTGGTGTCCCCACACCATGAAACCCATTGCGCCGATGGCGATCGTGGCCGCGACCATGGCCTTGTACCCGAACACCGGCTTGCGCGAAAAAGTTGACAGCAGATGCGACGTAATGCCCATCGCCGGCAGGATCGCGATATAGACCTCCGGGTGTCCGAAGAACCAGAACAGGTGCTGCCACAGCAAGGGCGATCCGCCGCTCCGCTGCACCGGCTGTCCGCTGACGATCAATCCTCCGGGGACAAAGAAGTTGGTGCCGAAATGTCGGTCGGTCATCAGCATGACCAGCGCGACCAGCAGAATGCTGAACGCCAACAGAATCAGGATCGCCGTAATGAACCATGCCCAGCAGGGCAGCGGCATGCGCATCCATGTCATCCCCGGCGCGCGTTTCCTGATGGTGGTGGAAATGAAGCTGGTCGCGCTCATTACCGACGCCATGCAGAACAGTCCGATGCTCACCAGCCACAAGTCCGTTCCCAATGCCTGTCCTGGTCCGGCGGAGGCTAGAACGCTCAGAGGCGCGTATTGCGTCCAGCCGGCCACGGATGCGCCGCCAGGCACGAAGAACACTGACATCAACACCAGGAAGGCTGCCAGCGTGGTCCAGAACGCCAGCATGTTGAGCCGCGGAAACGCCATCTGCGACGCGCCCAGCTGCAGCGGCAGAAAGTATGTTCCGAATCCCGCCTGCGGCAACGTGGACAGCACAAAGAAAACCATCACCGTTCCGTGAATGGTCAGATAGCCAAGATAATGTTCCGGCTTGATCTCGCCCAGGAAGGGAAGCGCGAATTTGGGCCAGACCAGATGAATGCGCATCAGCAGTGAGAGCCATGCGCCACTCAACGCTGCCGCCAACGACAAGAAAAGATATTGCACGCCGATGACCTTGTGGTCCGTGGTGAAGACGTAACGGCGGAGAAAGGCCGGAGGGCTGGCAGGCGGCGAGTTGGGGGAAACTTTTTCCATTAGTCTTGATTCCGCGCAGCACAATAGACATTGTCATTCCGAGCGTAGTGAGGAATCTGCTTTTGGGATATGCACAAAGCAGATTCCTCAACCTTCGCTCACGCTGCGGCGTCGGAATGACAAATCATAGTTCCTAACTGCCATCCGCTGGCTTCTGATGCTCTTTCAACCACTTCGCAAACTCTTCTTCGCTCAACACGCGCACCACGGCCCGCATGCGGTAGTGGCCTGTTCCACACAACTGCGTGCACGCAATTTGGTAACTTCCGATTTTCGTCGCCGTGAAATGTTTGTGGATGGTCATCCCCGGAACGGTGTCCTGCTTGAAGCGCATGGCCGGGATGAACAGGCTGTGGATCACGTCCTGTGCGCGCAGATCAAGCTGTACCAAGTGGCCGACCGGGACCACCATGGCAGTTGAGACGATGTCGTCCCGTCCGGCGGGATCTTCGGGATCAATCCCCAGCGGGTTGCCTTCGTCCGGCCGCGCGAACTTCTGGGCGTCCACGCGGCCGAGAAGGCCGTCGGGCCCCGCATAGCGGAAATACCACTGAAATTGCGCCCCGGTAACTTCCACCTGCACGGCGGTGGGGCTTGGAAGCTCATGCGTCATACGCGCCCACAGGCGACCCCCGGATGTGTGAAACCAGAAGAAGATCGCAGCCATAGCCACGGTCCAGGCGATCTCCAGCCGCCAGTTCCCCGCCCAGCTTGGGGAAGTTTCCGTGGAACCACCTCGACGCACTTTCGCCAGAAAAACTGCGAGCAAAAGTTGTCCGGCAATGAACATGCCGCCGAGCACCCAACCCGCTGTACGGAATTCATGATCAACGGACGCAGCTTCCGCCGAAGCGCCGGCAGGGAACCACCATGGATGAGCGACGAAGGCGTACACGCAGCCCAAAGTAATCAGCAGCAGCGCGATCAGCAGGGCGCGGGCCATTATTTGGGATGGTGTCCGTTCTGCACCAGCTTGAGGAATTCCTGATGCACGCGCGGGTCACGGGAAAGCTCAGGATGGAACGTTGCCGCCATGATCTTGCCTTGGCGCACCAGCACCGGATCGCCCCCTTCGCTGGCCAGCACTTCCACGCCTTTGCCCGTGCTCATGATCTTGGGCGCGCGGATGAACACCATTTCCAGCGGACCGCCGGCCAATTTCGTAGCCGCTTCATGAATGGAGCTGTCAATCTGCCGGCCGTAAGCGTTGCGGCGAATGCGTATATCCAGCACGCCCAGTGACTTCTGCGGCGGATTCTCAACGTCCTTGGCCAGCAGGATGGCTCCCGCACATGTTCCGAACGTCGGCTTGGTGCGGACAAAGTCGCGCAGCTTTTCCAGGAAGCCGTGTTCAGAAAGGAAGTTGAGAAATGTACTGGATTCGCCGCCGGGAATTACGATGGCGTCAATCGAATCCAGCTGCTCCGGCTTGCGGACCAATGTGACCGCCGCGCCCAGCTGCTCAAGCCGGGCTTTGTGCGCTTCGTAATCGCCTTGGATGGCCAGGACACCGATGTTCATGGTCTTTTCTTTATCCCGAGTAGAGCTTCTTCTTTATCCCGAAGCGGAGCGAGGGAACCCTATCGCCTGGATACTCTTAACGATAGAGATTAATCGGATTCAGACTGGGCTTCAAATTCTTTATTCGCGATGGGCGTCGGTGGCGATAGCGATCCCTCACCCGCTGCGCGGGATTCGGGATTTCAGAGAGAAGCCAGCCTTACCAGCCCCTGGTCTGCAACATATCCGCTTCGGATATCGCCGACACGGCCAGCCCCTTCATGGCTCCCACCAGGTCTGCGCTGACTTCAAGCAGCACTTTAGGATCGTCAAAGTGCGTGGTCGCCCGAACGATCGCCTTGGCACGTTTCTCGGCTTCCGCCGGAGGCGCAAAAGTAGTCGAATCGGACATGAAGATTCCTGATCCTACGAACACAGCTTCCGCTCCCAGCTGACGGACCAGCGCCGCGTCTGCCGGCGTGGCGATGCCGCCGGCCGAAAAGTTCGGCACCGGCAATTTGCCGGCCTTGGCCACCATGCGGACCAACTCGTACGGGGCCTGCAAGTCTTTGGCCTGGGCATAGAGTTCTTCATCAGAAAGTACGGTGAGCTGTTTCATCTCGCGAACGATCTGCCGCAGATGTTTCACGGCATGTACCACGTCGCCGGTGCCGGCTTCGCCCTTGGTGCGGATCATGCATGCGCCTTCAGCAATGCGCCGCAGGGCCTCGCCCAGGTTGCGCGCACCGCACACAAACGGCACCTTGAAGGCGTGCTTGTCCACGTGGTGGGCCTCGTCGGCCGGCGTGAGAACTTCAGATTCGTCCACGTAGTCCACGCCCAGCTCCTGCAGAATCTGCGCTTCAGCAAAGTGCCCAATGCGGCACTTGGCCATCACCGGAATGGAGACCGTGTCCATGATCTCGCGGATCTTCTTGGGGGACGCCATGCGGGCAACGCCGCCCTCAGCACGAATCTGTGCGGGCACGCGCTCCAGCGCCATCACCGCCACGGCGCCGGCTTTCTCGGCGATCGCCGCCTGTCCGGCGTCGGTCACGTCCATGATCACGCCGCCTTTGAGCATTTCCGCCAAGCCCGTCTTGAGCCGCAAGCTGGTGTTGTTACCGTTCAGTTCTGACATAAGCCAAACTCCTGAAAACCGCGGCCTCACGCCGCCGGCCCAACTGTTGTGTGAACCATCTATTTTAGCGCGATACCTGATTGCGACGCAGAGGTTTCGTTTTCCCACGTCGGCTGAACGCTACAAGTGTTGGATAGCAGCCGCAGGGTGTGCGATTCAGATCGTTTTTTGGGAAATCCCGGCCTGTGTCGTCCGGACGCTAGTCTTCCACCGGCAGGTGCTGCGAGAACATCTTGCCGATGTCCACCGCGACGAAAACGCCGCTGCTGCGGGCCAGCACGGCCCCGCCCTCGTCAGTGATTTCAGCCACGTTGGTGTGCTTGCGGCCGTCCACTTGCTGCTCGCGCGCGGTCACAGTAAGCGCCTTGCCCAGCGGCACCGGCTTCATGTACTCCACCGTCATGGACTTGGTCAGGGCGATTACGTTGCGGAGCTTGTTCACCTTGCCCATGGCTTCATCCAATATCACGGCGATGATCCCGCCGTGCGCGTGCCCCGGAGGCCCCTGATACTTCTTCGCCAGGTTGAAATTACAAAAGGCGGTGCGGGCGGCTTCGTCGAAAAAGAAGTCAAGCTGCATCCCGTCGGCGTTGCCCTTGCCGCAAGCAAAGCAGTTGTTCTGGACCGGATGATCTTTGCCGATTTGCTCGGAGTGGCCGGGAGCTGGTTTGTGCTTGGACATGGGAAAGAGTGATTCTAGCATTCGCTTGTCTAGCAGCGATGTTTCACCGCGAAGGCGCGGAGAAGAACGGCTTCAGCCCCTGAAGGTATCAGGGCATGACTTGAGCGCTCCGCAGCAAGCGTAGCGCGCGGCGGATGCGAAGTCGTGCCGCCAGACGCGATGAAGAGTTGGGTTTTAACCCCTGAACACGAGTCTCTTAGCCTTCCTTCCTCGCGATCAACTCCGCCGCCGCTTTGCCCTCGAGCGTCTCGTGATAATGCAGCACGCGCAACGCGGAGAACGCACGCATCAGTTCATTCGGCTGCAGAAGATACTTGGGATCGTCTGGCCCGCCGGGGACTTTCATGCGGTCAATCGTGTACGTCCGGTAAATCAAGAACCCGCCGGGCTTGAGCGCGCGGATGATAGCAGGGAAGAGTTCGCGTTTGAGAAAGTAGAACACCACAATCGCGTCATACAACCCGTTCCCCAGATCGGTGACGGTGTTGAGGTCCACGACTGCCGTGTCCAAAGTAAGGTTGTGAGCAGCAGCTTTTTCCTTCGCCAACCCCAGCCCTACTTCCGAGATGTCGACCAGCTTCACTTGCCATCCGCGCTGAACCAGAAACAGCGAATTCCTTCCAGCGCCGCCGGCCAGATCCAGGGCTTTCCCCGGTTCGATGTTGACCAGAAATTCGTCGTAGACGCGCTTCAGGAAGTCATCAGGCTCGGTCCATGATCCAGGACCTTCAGTGTAACGGGTGTCCCAACGAGCTTTTTCTCCGGGTCGCATTCGTTAGCAGAGAGGACGCCTGCCCGAGGCTGGAACACATCGCCCAGCACTCCATTGTCCTTCTCCGCGCCTCCGTGTCTCCGTGGTGAGATTTTGGTTCGCAAGCTATACTGACACAAGTGCCTGATATTCAACAAAACGCCGCTCCACAAGACGCCGCGTCCCAGAAGGCTTTCTACATAGAAACCTTTGGCTGCCAGATGAACGTGCATGACTCGGAGAAGGTCATCGGCACGCTGCTGCGCCAGGGCTATCGCCAGGTGCAAACCGTGGAAGAAGCCGACCTGATCTTCTACAACACCTGCTCCATCCGCGACAAAGCCGAACAGAAGGTCTTCAACCGCCTCAACGACTACAAGAAATATCAGAAACAGGGCAAGAAGTTTGCCGTCCTGGGCTGCGTGGCCCAGCAGGAAGGCGAAAAAATCTTCGAGAAGGCCCCGTACGTTTCGCTGGTGGCCGGATCGGCGTCGTATCGCAACCTGCCGCAGATGCTCGTGCAACTGGAGGCAGGGAACAACCGGGTCACCGGCCTGGACGACCGCGAGACCGACCTGACTTTTGAAACTGAGTTCACGGCCCGCAGCAACCCGCATCGCGGATACATCACCATCATTGAAGGCTGTGACAAGTTCTGCGCCTACTGCGTGGTCCCGTACACCCGCGGCAAAGAGCGCAGCCGGACGTCAGAGTCCGTGCTGGCTGAGGCCCGCCAGATGGCTGACCTGGGCTATACCGATATTCAGCTTCTGGGCCAGAACGTGAATGCTTTCGCCGATCCGCTGGGCAAAAAGACCTTTGCTGAACTGCTTTACGCAGTGGGCGAGCTGCCGGGTATCCGTCGCGTGCGCTTCACCACGTCACACCCGCGGCATTTCAGCAGGGACATTGTGCAAGCGATTGACGCGCTGCCCACGCTCTGCGACCACATCCATTTGCCGGTGCAAAGCGGGTCGTCACGCGTACTCCAGGCCATGAACAGGGAATACACCCGCGAGATGTACCTGGAAAAGATCTCCTGGATCAGGGCTGCCAAGCGCGACATTTCCCTGACCACGGACCTGATCGTCGGATTCCCCGGCGAAACCGACGCCGAATTTGAAGAGACGATCACCCTGATGCACGAAGGCCAGTTTGATGCCGTGTTCGGCTTCAAATACTCGCCGCGTCCCAACACGCCAGCCATCTCGATGGATGACAGCATCCCAGACGCCGAGAAATCCCGCCGCCTGCAGATCCTGCTGGACCGCCAACGGGAAATTCAGCGGGCCAATTACGAGAAGAAAGTCGGGCAGATCTTTGAAGTGATGGTTGAAGGTCTGAACCAGTCTCGAGGACAGGTCGTTGGCCGCACTTCCCAAAATATCACTCTGAACTTCACTGTTTCCGGGCAAGTTGCGCTAAATACTGATAGTTACGTCGACGTCCTGGTCACCAAGAGCTTTCCCAATAGCCTGGTGGGCGAGATGGTGGTCTGAGCAGAGACCGCCCCATGCCTCAACCTGAAGAGCAGTTGCAGCGTTTATACCTCGCCGGCTTCGAACTGGAAACCTTTGAGCGCTTTCCCAAAGCCATCGGCGTCCTGCGGGAAGGATTTGTTGCTTTCCTGATACCTGGCCCGGACGGCCTGCAGATCCTCGGGAACGTGGGCCGTCGTATGGGGGAAAGCCTGGGGCCACTGGTAGAGCGCGGCGGACGCAAGGTCTTCGTGCACAAACAGGAAGAGATCGAAGCCACGGCTGAGCTAATCGAAGGACTGGAGCGCTTCAGGGAAGACCTGAAGCGGCTGTTGCACGAGGCTGACGTTGTCTAGACGGGCGTATTTCGAGCCAGCCTTGGGTGACTTTACATAATATACGTTATCGGACATTAACCTCCTAGGCCCAGTCCCGCCCCGCCTCTCGTAATCCCCCCTTCACTCGTACCTCAGCGCCACCATCGGATCCACCCGCGACGCTCTTCTCGCCGGGACGTAGGCCGCTACGGCAGTTACAGCCAGCGTCGCCCCGATCGCCAATACGATGCTCGCCGGATCGTGCGGGCTCATGCCAAAGAGCCGGGCCTTCAACAAGCCGGTGGTCGCCCACGCCGCAGGCAGACCCACGGCAATTCCAGCAAGAACAATAAGCGCGGTTTCCCGCAGCACCATGCCTAGAATCTTGCCCCGGGCTGCGCCCAAGGCCATGCGGATGCCAATCTCGTTGGTCCGGCGCGCCACGGCATACGCCATGGTGCCGTAAAGTCCAATACAGGCCAACAGCAGCGCCAGAAAGCCAAAGGCGGAGCTCAGAGCGGCAAACGTCCGCTCCAGGAACAACACCTGGTCCACCACCTGGGTTTCGGTCTTGATGTCAACCATGGGAATGTTCTTGTCCAGGGCGGCCGCTTCCCTGCGGATGCCGGCGACCAGGCTGGCTTGTCCGGCTTGCGGACTGCGAACAGCGAAGGTCATGAACGGCCAGGAGAAGCCGCGCACGTCGGCCTGATAGCCCACGCCCGCATAAACCTGCGTGTGCGGAAAGTATGCAGTGGGCGGAACTACCTCGCGAATGCGCGCATACTTTACGTCCTTGGCCACGCCCACAATCTGGTAGCGAACGTGGTCCTTTTTTCCGCCCAGCTCAATGACGTGCCCCAGGGGATTGT
>JBGPLR010000037.1:0-12755 GCA_041486545.1 Terriglobia bacterium | reverse complement strand
GACGGCGACAAGGTCAAAGCCAGCCTGCGTTTTCGCGGGCGTGAAATGGCCCACCAGAACCTTGGCCGCAATGTGCTGGAGCGGCTGATCAAGGAAGTGGGCGAAAAAGGAATTGTGGAGTTCCGTCCGCGCATGGAAGGCAATACCATGCACGCGATCCTGGCGCCGCCCAAGCAAATACCCGGCGGCAAGAAGCCGGCCGACGGTCACGGACAGGTGCCCGGCGGCAAGAAGCCGCAAGCCAAGCCGCAACCAGCGCCGGAGCAGAAAGTTCAAGCAGCGCCGGTTGAAGGAAGCAAAGCCGGATCGTAAAGAGCAAATAGCAACTAGCAATTGGCAAATAGCAAAAACAACAGAAGCTCAGACTGGCTTGCTTCACTCGCATGCCGGACACTCGAGAAAGAGCAATTGCTTTGGCTAATTGCCATTTGCTAATTACAGAAAAGACTTTATGCCTAAAATGAAGACCCACAGCGGCGCAGCCAAGCGGTTCAAAAAGACCGGGACCGGCAAAATCAAGCGGGGCAAGGCTTACAAGCGCCATATTCTGACTTCCAAAGGCACCAAGCGGAAGCGCCAGCTCGACACCGACACATTGGTGAGTGATGCTGACGCCCACAAGGTGCGGAGGATGATCCCGTACTAGCAACTAGCTGCCAGCAGCTAGCGACTAGCTTTCGGGACAGAACCCGGCCCGCCTGTGATGAACGGTGCAGAGGCCGAGTCTGAAACCAGCGAGTGACCAGGGACACCTTCCCTGTAGCCGCTACAACCAGCCGGGAAAATCCGGCAATGCAAAAAAGGAGCATCTATGCCTCGCGTAAAACGCGGCACAAAACGCCGCCAGCGCCGCAAAAAGATACTGGAGCGCGCCAGTGGTTATTTCCTCACAAAATCAAAACTCTACCGTTCCGCCAAAGAGTCGGTTGAGCGCGGACTGAAGTTCGCCTACACCGGCCGCAAGCAGAAGAAACGCCAGTACCGGGCCATCTGGATCGTGCGCATCGGCGCCGCAGCCAAGGCCAACGGCATCAGCTACAACATGTTCATCAGCGGCTTGAAGAAAGCCGGGGTGGAACTGGACCGCAAAGTCCTGGCGGACATCGCGGTGAATGATCCGGGATCGTTTAGCGTTCTGGTGGAGACAGCCAAGAAGGCCAACGTGAAGGCGGCGTAACAAAGAGCAAATAGCAATTGGCAACTAGCAATTAGCCAAACCAATCTCAAGCCACAAGGGACACGAAGTTTCACAGAGGGTTACTGGGCAAGCAGCCTTTGTGTTCCTTCGTGTCCTTTGTGGTTAGAAGCAATTGGCAATTGGCAATTGGCAATTAGCAATTGGCCTTTGGTATTTGGCTCTTGGCACTTGGTTTTGCGTGTGGAGTGATTCTGAAGCTCTCGGCTCTTTTGCTTCCACAACGATTGCTACAATGATGCCGGGGTAGACGATCAGCGATCTGCCAACGATGAAGTTGCAGCTGTTTAAGAACAGCTTCGCTCACCTGACTCAAAAGGCGCCAGCGCCGCAGGCGCGGAATAACGGTAGCCCAGGGCGTAAGCCCTGGGTAAGGTGAAAAGGAATTCAAGCCCCGGAGGGGCGACACAAGAAGAGCACAGGCAAGAGTGCCTGTGCCACACGAGCGACGAATGGCTTACGCGGTTCCAAAACTCGGAGATTTCTCAGCGGCGTCGATGGACACTGCCGGGCGCGACTTGCTGGCTGCCGTTCGCCAGGAAGCGGAATCCATCGCCAGCGAGAACGACTACAAGATCTTCCGCGACCGCTGGATGGCCCGCAAGAACGGCATCCTCACCCAGATCAACGATCTCTGGCTGAAAGCCGCTCCTGGTCCGGCGAAACGCGAAGTTGGCGCGCGGGTCAACCAGTTGAAGGCTGAAGTGGAACAGACGGTGGACGCGGCGCAAACGCGCATCTCCGGCTCGGCTTCTGCGGTGCGCCAGGATGCCGAGCGCGTGGACGTTACTCTTCCCGGCATTCGCCGTCCGCTGGGGGCGGAGCACCCCATGCTGGCGACCATGAACGAAGTCGTAAACGTTTTCCGCGCCATGGGATACTCCGTCGCCGAAGGTCCGGAGATCGAAACCGACTACTTCAATTTTGAAGCGCTGAATTTTCCGCCGAACCATCCCGCGCGCGACACGCAGGACACATTGTTCGTCGCCGGGCAGGAAAAGAAAGCGCAGCGCGACCGACTCCTGCTGCGCACGCACACCTCGCCGGTGCAAATTCGCTCCATGATGGCCACGCCGCCGCCCATCCGCGTGGTCATTCCCGGCAAAGTCCATCGCGCGGACACCGCCGACGCCACCCACTCGCCCATCTTTCATCAGGTGGAAGGCCTGGCCGTGGACACCAACATCACTTTCTGCGACCTGAAGGGCACGCTGGACCACGCTATGAAATCGCTGTTCGGGTCGAACGTGAAGACGCGGTTCTTCCCGTCGTTCTTTCCCTTCACCGAGCCGAGCGCTGACGTCTCCATCACCTGCTTCAAATGCGGCGGTAAAGGATGCCGCCTGTGCAAGATGAGCGGATGGATTGAGCTGCTGGGCTGCGGCATGGTGGACCCTAACGTATTCAAATTCGTCGAAAGCAACGGCTACGACGCGCAGAAGATCAGCGGCTTCGCCTTCGGCATGGGCGTGGAGCGCATCACCATGCTCAAGTACGGGATTGACGATATTCAGCTGTTCTATCAGGGCGATGTACGGTTCCTGGAACAGTTCGCATGAGCGCAGCAGCAGGAGAAAACCTTTGAAACGCAGAGGAACGGAGGAAGCGGAGGAATGCGATTGGCCAAGCAAACCGGCTCTGGCTTTCTCCGTGTCTCCGTGCCTCCGTGGTGAGAATTAATGCGCATATCTCCAAACTGGCTCCGCGAATTCGTTGACCTGAAAGTCAGCGACGCCCAACTCGCCGACGACCTCACACTGGCCGGCGTGGCGGTGGAGTCCGTCAAACAGATGGATGGGCAGACGCTCTTCGAAATGGAGATCGGCACCAACCGTCCCGACGCGATGTGCCATTACGGCGTAGCGCGCGAGTGCTCGGCGATCTACGACGTTGATCTCAAACTCATCGCGCCCGCGCTGCCCCAAGCCAAGCCCGCGGCCAAGCCGTTTCCAATCGAAATTCAAGACGCCGAAGGCTGCAAGCGGTACACCGCGCGCGTTATTCGCAACGTGAAGATTGGCCCATCAACGGAGAAGATGCTGGCTCGCCTGAAGATTGACGATCACGGCGGCATCAGCAACGCCGTGGACGCCAGCAACTACACGCTGATGGAGATGGGCCATCCCACGCACGCCTTTGACCTGGACAAGCTGGAAGGCGGCAAGATCATCGTGCGGCGCGCGCGCCGCGGGGAAACGCTCAAGACGCTGGATGGCGTGGACCGCAAGCTGGATCCCGAAGACCTGGTCATCGCCGATGCCGCCCGGCCCGTCGCGCTGGCCGGCGTCATGGGCGGACTGAACACGGCGATATCGGCAACGACGAAGAACATTCTCATCGAATCAGCGTGGTTTGATCCCGCCACCGTCCGCAAAACTGCGCGCCGGCTGGGCATGCACACCGACGCGTCGCACATTTTCGAACGAGGCGCCGACTGGGGAGCAACCGTGCTGGCGTGCAATCGCGTGGCAGAGTTGGTTCTTTCTTCGGCCGGCGGCGAACTCGAAGGCGAGGCGGTGGACGCCGTCGCCGGACATATGGTGCGCCATTCCTTGTGGCTGCGCCACAGTGAAGTCCTGCGCCACCTGGGCAAGGACATCCCCACCGCCGATATTCGCCGCATGTTGAAGCGGCTGGGATTCGCTCCCATGAAGAGTCTCGCCGAAGGCGTTTTCAAAGGGGCGGCGTTCCAAACAAAGACGGCCGAGCAACTAGAGAAGATGCGCGAAGAAGCCAAGGCCGTGGCCGCCGGGCTGGGCGTGAAGCTGCCGGAATGGAATTTGAATTTCGAGAAAGACCTGGGTCTGGAACTGCCCACCTGGCGGCTGGACATTGAACGCGAGATTGATCCGATTGAAGAGATCGCGCGCATCCACGGCTACAACAAATTCCCCAACACCTTGCCGTCTTTCTCCGGCGGCGTGGTGGAGTTGCCGCACGCCGCCAAAGAGACTCGGCTGCGGTCTGAGCTGCTGGCCCTGGGCTACAACGAAGCCGTCTCGCCAACTTTTATTTCGCCGGAAGAAGCGCACGGGTTTTCCCAGGTCGTGCCGGTCATGCTGGCCAACCCGCTGAGTGAAGAACAGTCCGCCATGCGGACCTCGCTGGTCCCCGGCATGCTGGGGATGCTGGCGTGGAACTTGAATCGAGGCGCGGCGGATGTCCGTTTGTTCGAGGCCGGCAACGTGTTCGAACTCAAAGGTGAGCGCGCCAACGAAAAAAGGATGATCTGCGTGGGTGCTACCGGCCATGCGCTGGAAGCCAGCGTGCATGGCCCGGGCCGGCCATACTCGTTCTTTGACCTCAAAGGCGACGTTGAATCCCTGCTGCAATCGTTTGAGATTGGCGTGCTGGCGTTCACGCCGGGCGCGGGAGCTTACTACCATCCTGGGCGTTCTGCCACGGTCACGGCCGGCGGCCAGAAGGTGGCCACGCTGGGACAGCTTCACCAGGACGCGGCCGCCGCGCGCAAGCTAAAGCAGGAAATCTACATCGCGGAAATTTATCTGGACGCGCTGTTTGCGTTGGGGCTGCGCGCAGCCCGCTATCAACCGCTCTCAAAATTCCCTGCCGTGGACCGCGACTTCTCTTTCGTCTTTGCTGACGCGGTGAGCTTTGAGCAGATTGAGTCCGCCGCGCACGAGCTCAATATCGCGGAGATGCAGAGCTTCAGGCCGGCGGAGATCTTCCGCGGAGGCGCGGTGCCGCAGGGCAAGTATTCCGTCCTGCTGCGGGCGCAGTTTCAGTCGGCGGAGCGCACGCTCAAGGACGACGAAGTGGCGCAATGGTCGGCGCAAATCATCAAAGCCCTGGAAGCCATGGGCGGAAGCCTGCGGAGCTAGCGGATGCGTTGGTTGTCGGCAGTTCGCAAGTCGGGCAGGAACCAGGAGACTGTGAGCCCGCGCGTGCAGCCTGTCCTGCAGACGGAGAGGCTGGTGATACGGCCCTTTGCCGCCGCCGACGCCGCGCGCCTCGCCGAACTCGCGGGCACGCGCCGCGTGGCTGACACCACGGTTTCCATTCCGCATCCTTACAGCGCGGAGCAGGCGCTGGAAGACATTCACAAGTACAACGAAGAATTTCAGCTCGGCTCCGGCGCATACTTTGCCATCGCGCTACGGGAAACTCCTCAGGACTTGATTGGCGGCGCGCTCATCAAGTCCATTGAGCGTCCGCACGAGCAGGGCGAGCTGGGCTACTGGATTGACGAGACCCATGGCGGACAAGGCTACGTGACCGAAGCCGGCCATGCCATGCTGGACTACGCGTTCAACGTGGAAGGCTTGCACCGCGTGTGCGCCTACCACATGGTGCGCAATGCTGCATCAGGCCGCGTCCTGGAACGCCTGGGCATGCAAAAAGAAGGCCGCCTTCGCGACATGGTAAAGAAGTGGGGCGAATATGAAGACGTGCTGCTGTGGGCGATTCTAAGGGAAGAATTTAAGTAGTCTGCTGTCTCGCTCAGCGGCTTTTCGATCCGCCTTGAAATTCTTCCGGCCCCCTCTTACCCTACTCCGCATGTTTCTCGGACATTTTGGACTCGCCCTGGCAGCCAAGAAAGTCGCACCGAAGGCTTCCTTCGGCACGGCGTTGCTGGCCACCGAATTCGCCGACGTCCTCTGGCCCGCTTTTCTGCTGCTGGGATGGGAACGCGTGGCCATCGCCCCCGGCATCACCAAGATGACGCCGCTTGATTTCATCTCTTATCCCTGGTCGCACAGCTTGCTCATGGACTTGATATGGGGTGCCGGGTTCGCCGCGGTGTACTTCACCGCCCGGCGATACAAGGCAGGAACGTGGGTGGTGTTCGCGGGCGTGCTCAGCCATTGGGTTCTGGACTGGGCATCGCACCGTCCGGATATGCCTCTGACGCCGTGGTCGGCGCAGAAGTACGGCCTGGGATTGTGGAATTCCGTGGCCGGGACAGTGGTGGTTGAGCTGGCTATGTTCGTTGGCGGACTGGCGATTTACCTGAGCTGCACCAAGTCCAAAGATCGCACCGGACATTTTGCGTTGTGGAGTTTTGTTGCGCTGCTGCTGGTGCTCTGGGCGGGCGCGACGTTTGGTCCGCCGCCACCGAGCCTAAACGCCCTCAAGTTCAGCGGCGTGGCGCTGTGGCTGACCATTCCCTGGGCGTATTGGATTGATAGGAAGAGAGAACGCAAAGCTTGAAACACGGAGGAAAGGAGGAAGCGGAGAAATTTGGTAAATGAATAATCTGGTAATTTGGTAATTCTCATTCTCGGACGCAGGTTTCTGCTAACTTCTCGATTGCGAAATTGCCCGATCGTTTCCCTCCGCTTCCTCCGCTCCTCCGCGTTTCAAAGGTCTCCCTCGCAGCCGCGTGTTGCCACCATCCCGGCAAAGGCCACCGTTGGAAAACCCCGTCGCCTTTGGTTACAATCCCTGCCATGCTCTCGCGTCGCTCTTTTTTCAAAGCTGCAAGTGTGTCTGCCGCGGTGGCTGCCACCACCAATTTCCCTGCTGGAATGCTAACCTGGGCGGAACCGCCGCGCGAACCGCAACCTGGCGGTCCCATCCTGCTGAACAGCAATGAGAACGCCTACGGGCCGCTGCCCGACGTGCTGACGTTGCCTAACCCGTTTCGCGACGCCAACCGCTACCCGGACAACAGCGCCGACGCGCTGGTGGCCAAGCTGGCCAAGATGCACAAAGTCAAGCCGGAGCAGATCGTGCTGGGGTGCGGGTCCACGGAGATCCTTAAACTGGCGGCGAGCGCGTTCACCGGGCCGGGCCGGAAGCTGATCACCGCCAACCCCACGTTTGAAGCGCTGTGGTCGTATGCCCAGGTGACGAAAGCAGAAGTCGCCAAGGTGGACCTCACCACCACGTTCGCGCACCATCTTTCGGCCATGGCTGAGGAAGCGGCGAAGAACGGCGGCCTGGTCTACATCTGCAATCCCAACAATCCCACCGCCAGCCTAACGCCGCGGCGCAGCCTGGAAAGCTTTATTCGCGAACTGCCCAAGAACGTTTATGTGCTCATGGATGAGGCCTATCACGATTTTGTCACGGTGTCCGGGGACTACATTTCTTTCATCGACACGCCCATGGACGACGACCGCGTGATTGTGGCCCGCACCTTCTCCAAGATCTACGGCATGGCGGGCTTGCGCCTGGGCTATGCCGTGGCCACGCCCAAGACCGCCAAGCTGCTGGCCGAGCAAAAACAGCAGGACAGCGTCAACATTTTTGCTCTTCGCTGCGCGCTGAAGTCGCTGGATAGTGAAGACGATCATCAGATGGCGGTGATGCGCAACGGCAATGACCGCCAGGAATTCATGCTCCAGGCGGCCAAACGCAAGCTGCATGTGATCCCCTCATGGTGCAACTTTGTGATGATGAACACCCAGCGGCCAGTGAAAGCGGTGATTGATCACTTCGTGAAGAACAACATCCGCATTGGACGCCCGTTCCCGCCGATGGATACTTACGCCCGCATCTCCCTGGGAACGCCGGAGCAGATGAAAGCGTTCTGGGCAGCGTGGGATAAATTGCCGAAGGTGTAAGCACGCTGCCGACTTCTGCGGACGAAGACGTGGAACCGGAGCGTACGTGAGGACCTCAGCCCCTTTTACACCACAGGCGTCATCCCGAGTCTCCGTCAGTGAGGACGCGCCGTCGCCAGCGTCCGAACAGGAGCGAGGGACCTTGCGCTTTTCAAGGGTTATCCAAGGGATGGGGGAGCACAAGGTCCCTCCGGCCTACTCGCGCGCTGATGACACCGCGCGCACGCTTTACGGCACGTCGGGATGACGCCCCTTAAGAAATATCCGTTTGCCATGACTTCAGATCCGTTTCCTGAGTTGCGAAAGGTGCCGCACGAGGAAGCGGATCAGCAAAGTGGTGCCGAAGGTCGTCAGGTAACCTAACAAAATCGTGATCGGGATGAAGTAGGGCGCCAGGTACTCATGGCCGTGCTGCACGGGAAAATTTGCCAGGTTGATGCCGGCCTCACCGATGAAAAATCCAACGTTCTGCGGAAACAGCGGTTTGAGCAACGCGCAAATGTAAAAGCTGGCGGCGACGAGGTATCCGGTCAGGGCCACGATAAAGACCAAATATCCTTGAACACCGGCCACGGTCCAGCGCAACGCGGTACGCAGCACGGTGAGCGGAGAAAGACTCCACGGCGACCTCCGCAGGATCATCTCCATGCGATACTGCCGCGCAATTTCATCCGGAGTGCCCAGGGCCTTGAGTACGTTGCGACAAGCGTCGGCGGTGGGCGCGGCCACCTGCTCCATGCGGTCCAGGACGTGGGCCCGGAGTTCGCGAAGGAAATCCTGGCGACGGGCGTCAGGCAAGTCAGAAAGCTTGGCATCCAACTGGGCGAAATAGTGGTCCATCGCTGGCTCGCAGTCAATCGTGTTCATGAGCGTTCAGTCCTTTCCGTTGAGCACCGGCTCTAACAACAGGTTCAGGTTGGCGGCAAACAAGTTCCAAAAATGCGCCATGGAGACTATCTTCTTGCGACCGGCAGCGGTCAGCCAGTAATACTTGCGGGGATGGCCGGCGTCGGCTTCCACCCACTCGGATTGCAGCAGGCCCTCTTCCTTGAGGCGGCTCAGGATGGGATAGACGGTCCCTTCAGCCACCACCAGGCGGGAGTTCTGCTCCAGCACCCGCAGGATTTCCAGTCCATAAAACCTTTGGTTCCATAAGCTTGCGAGGATCGCCATATCCAGGCAGCCTTTGCGGAGCTGAGCTTCCCACTTTTCTGTGGACTCGGGTTTCGGCGTTTTACTGAGTAAAGACATATACTATGTATTGCTATGTATAGTGCAATCCATAGATTCGTGTCAAAGGATTTTTTGCCCTAACCAGCAAGATTTCTTGAAGAAGACGAATGGTCGTCAGCAGACCCAGTTGCCGCCGGGAATGACCAGCGCGGCGAGTATCCCGATAGCGTCAAGCAGATAAGAAACTACGATTCCCAGCGTGATCCCCCGCGTGACATTCCTACCGCTGAGTCTTGCGCGGAAGAACAGCCAGAGCAATAACCACCATTCGGCGATGCCGATGGGAAGAAGGCCAAGCAGATAGATCCGAGTGGCCGAGTCGCGATCATAGAACTGGACACTTGAAGCGAGAGTGCCCACGACGAGCCCGCAGGCAAGTCCAATAAGCGTGCGCGTGCCGCCAATCTTGAAAGTGCGGGCAGGACCGCCATTTTTTGCGTCGTCGAAAACTTTATTGCGCAGAAAGTGTGAGTAGGCGGTGTAGCCCAGAAACTTCACGGCAATAAAGTAGATAAATCCGCCAACGACAGGCTCCGTGGGCATACAAGCCTCCTCATGGCAACGGGCAGTTAGATTATTCGACGGCGCAGGCAAAAACCAGTGCAATGTGGTATTTCAGATACGGCTCTCCACAAGAACTTTTCCACAAGATAATGCGCTATACTTCGCAGGCGCCGCTCGACACACATCTCAGGATTGACAGAGGGTTTATGTCGGCAAAACCGGCCCACAGCCTGGAGCCATTGACGGGAAAACCAGCCACCGATGACTTCCCCGCGCTGGAAGAAAAGATCTATAAAGCCATTGAACTGCTGAAGGCGGCGCGCGCCAGCCAGGCCGCCGCGGAACGCGACGCCAGCCGGCTGCGCGAGCAGCTGGAGCAGCGCGAAGAAGACCTGGAGACGCTGCGTTCAGAGGTGGTTTCACTGCGCAAGGACCGGGAAGAAGTCCGCGGGCGCGTGGAGAAGATGCTCAAGCAGATTGACGCGCTGGTGGCACAGGGTTGATTGGCGATCTCGCTGCGGCCTTTCCCTACTACCTAACCCTGGGCGGCCGGCGCATTCATCCTCACATTTTTTTCGAGACGCTGGCTTACCTGGCCGCCTTCTGCACCTACTTCTACGTGCGCCGGCGCTTCGGCGACCCCATCTCCAGCCCGATCCGTTGGGCTGCCGTTGCAGTGACCGTCGCCGGGGCCGCCTTGGGCGCCAAATTGCTTTTTCTTCTGGAAGACCCGCAGCTTAGCTGGCGCCACATCCACGATCCCGCATACCTCAACGGAGGAAAGACCATCGTCGGGGCGCTGCTGTTTGGTCTGATCACCGTCGAGGCCATGAAGCGCTATATGGGAGTCAAACAGTCCACCGGGGACCTCTACGCCATTCCACTCGCGCTGGGCATCGCCATTGGGCGTGCAGGCTGTTTTCTCACCGGACTGAGTGACAATACCTATGGCCGCCCCAGCACGCTGCCCTGGGCGGTTGACTTCGGTGACGGCGTTCTCCGCCATCCTACCCAACTCTACGAGATCACGTTTCTAGTTGCGCTTGTTCCAATCCTCTACAGGATCATGCGTTCTATAGCGGATGGACCTAGTTTCAGCAGATTCCAGCCCGGCGATGCCTTCAAGGTCTTTATGGTCGCCTATTTGTTCTTCCGCCTGCTTTGCGACTTCATCAAGCCCTATCCGCGTATTCTCTTCGGCCTGGGAGGAATTCAATGGGCTTGTGTACTGGTTCTGCTGTACTATGCCCGTGACGCCGCCCGCTGGCTGCTATGGCGGGAACATGGCGCGTCAGGCCCCAAGTCACTTGAGTCTCCTGTGAGCGACCGCTCGCAAGATTGATTAAGGAGGCGGTAACTATGCAACGATAGGCCGTCAACACGCTCTCCATTGTCGGGATCCTCATGGTCTCCGGCTTTACCCTGATCGCCAGTCTCTACTTGCTGTTGATGTCCATGTGTGCCGGCAGCGGTTTGGGCCCACCGGGATCCGGTGTTCCCTACTTGATTGGAGCCATCGTTGTGGTGGTGGTTGGTATCTGGATCATAGGCTTGCTGGGCCGGGTGGTTTCACACTCGGCGTCTGACGCACTTGCGACTTACCCGTACACTGTTGCCCCGTCCAGCCATGCCGTGCCGGCGCCTGCGCCCCCAGTCGAGCGGTCCAAGCCGTTGCCGCTTACCCCCGGGAACCGGGAAGCAATGAACCGTCTGGTATGGGCCATGGGCGCGCAAATCGTGGTCAGCATTCTGTGCTGGTTCTTGAGCCAGCATTTCTTCTGGACCGCGCCCAACAACGTTGCTCCCCACAACTGGGTGCTTCTTCTGGGTGTACCCTTTCTTCTGTATCGGGTTCCTTACCTGATCCTGATTTACCGCTTCCTCACCAAACCGGATAGCAGGACCCTGGTTTACGCACTGGTGGTACCCGCGATCCTGGCGTTTCAAGCTGTGTTTAACCTGGCCGCAGTGATTTATGTCTATGTCCAACATCCGGCGGGGTTCCTGTTGCTGCTGCTGCCCTGGGCGATTCACATCGTGATTGTGGTCCTGGCCTGGAAAGCAATTCGCCAGGCTGAAATCCATCCTGACTCGTCGTCCCTGTTCCAGGCCGCGGTGGTAACCTTCGTCTATTTCATGGTGCTGCACCTGGCAAGCCCGCTGGTTTACCTCTATACCCGGAGATAACGCATGGGGGAGAAGACGCGTCCGTACCTCTTTTACGATATTGCGATCTCCATTTGTTCGACCTGCTATCAGAAGGTAGAAGCAAAAACCGTATTCCAGGACGGAAACGTCTACATGCTCAAGCGCTGCCCGGAGCACGGCGCCGAGCGAGTGCTTATTGCCGATGATGTGGAATACTACCGGCGTTGCCGGGAAGTCTTCATCAAGCCGCCGGAGATGCCGCTGGTTTACAACACTCCGGTCAAGTGGGGCTGCCCCTACGATTGCGGCCTCTGCACGGACCACGAGCAGCACTCATGTCTCACGCTGGTGGAGGTATGCGATTACTGCAACCTGCGCTGCCCCGTCTGCTATGCCTCCAGCGGCCCGGAGCGCCAGCAGTTCCGGGACCTCAAGTTGATTGAGAAAATGCTGGACGCCGTGGTGCGCAATGAAGGGCAACCTGACGTGGTCCAACTCTCCGGCGGTGAGCCCACCATGCATCCCGATTTCTTCACTATTGTGGAAATGGCGAAGGCCCGCCCTATACGCCATCTCATGGTCAACACCAACGGGGTTCGTATAGCCCAGGATGAAGAGTTCGGCCAGCGCCTGGCCGCCTGCTCTGAGAATCTTGAAGTCTATCTGCAGTTCGATTCTTTCGAGCGTGAACCACTCATGGCGCTGCGCGGCGCCGATCTGCGGCGAGTTCGCGAAAGCGCCCTCGAGAGACTCAACCGCTACAACATCTCTACCACGTTGGTGGTGACGCTCAAAAAAGGGCTCAACGACCACGAGATCGGCAAGATCATTGACTTTGCCCTGGAACAGCCCTGCGTCCGCGGGGTGACCTTTCAGCCCATCCAGAATGCCGGACGCCTGGAGCAATTCAATCCGGCCACGGACAGGCTCACGCTCACCGAGGTCCGCCGGAAGATCCTTGCCCAAACCACCGTGTTCCGTCCGGAAGACATCATCCCCGTTCCTTGCCATCCCGACTCGCTGGCCATGGGCTATGCCCTCAAGGCCGGCGGCAAAGTCACTCCGCTTACTTCGATGATTCCGCCGGAAATCCTCATCAACGCCGCCGGCAACACTATCCTTTACGAACAGGAAGCCGCTGTCCG
>JBGPLR010000036.1:0-12866 GCA_041486545.1 Terriglobia bacterium | reverse complement strand
TTGAAGTAGTTCATCCCTTTCGGCGTGGACAGAAACCAGGCGGAGCCTTGCAGGTCCGTCAGGGTGGGGCGAATGGATTGCTGCCAAGCCTCCGCGAGCGCGGGGATCATCGCCGCCTCGTCCACCACGACGACCGCGTACTTACGGCCGCGGCCGGCATCTGGACTGTCGAGCGACCACAGCTCGATCACCCCGCCACTGATCAGCTCAATGCGCTTTTCCTGCTCGCTCTTATCGCGCGTCACTGGGGCCAGCGTGGCTCGCAATTCCCGCCACGTATCCGCCATGAGTTTGTTGGTCGGGCTAAACCAGGCGACGGGTTTACCCTTCAGGGCCGGGTGAATCAGTCGCTCCATCCCCAGCACTGTCTTGCCCCAGCGGCGCCCGCAACAGACGACGTTGAAGCGCTTCGACTCCTGGATGATCTTCGTTTGCGCCGGGTGCGGCGCCGGTAAGCTCAGCGCGATTGTTGTTTTGTTGGACATATGTAACCGTGATTTGAATCCCTTCCTGGCTCTGGAGTTCGCCCTGAGCGATGGGCAGGCCGTCGGTGTACGACAGCAGGAGCCGCATCGCCTGTACGTCGCCGGCGTAGCACAATGCGCAGAGTTTCTCGGCAAACCGCTTGTGGTCCACCGTCTGGCGCAGGAGTGTGCCGAGTTCGTCTCCGCACCGGGGGCGCCCACGCGGGTTGCCGCTGCGGCCTTTCTGCCATGAGGTTTTTGTGGTTGGCATATCGCTCTCTAAACTGAAAACTGTCACCCCGAGGGGGCGACACTGCATCTATCCGGTGTGCTTGCCAGGCGCGTTACCTGCGCAAGCCGCCGCGAGTCCTGGAGCGGGATAACACGCCGGTTGCGTAGCGAAACTCACTTGAAAGACCCCCCCGCTCGGTTCCGGACAATTGCGGCGAGCCTGTACTTAAACATAAATCCGGCGCGAGATCGACACTACTTGACACGGATCTACGCTTCCTGAAAAAGAGGCGGCATCGAGAGAGTGCCAGCGACTCCCACCTGAGTTTCATCCGTGAGGCTATTCCCAGCGGACCAAAGTTTTGGAATGAAACGGAATGAAACTGACTTCTGGGAGGTCTGTAACTTGTTGAAAACATGGTGGCCAGGGACGGAATCGAACCGCCGACGCCAGCCTTTTCAGGGCTGCGCTCTACCAACTGAGCTACCTGGCCAGGATTGTCTGCTGCCCACGCAAGTTTGGGTGGGCGTGGAGGAAGACGCGTAGCTGTATGAAGCTGCTAAATTATAGCAATCTTGCAGGATTCCCTCAAACTCCGCCCCATGAGTCCGCAACGCTGTAAGTTTTTCGCGTCGCCGTGACGCGGCGCCATTCCACGCGTAACGCGGCCGCAAGCAAATGCTCCAGCGTGCCGATCTCCACTTAGTACACGGCACGCTTGCGCGTGGACTGCTTGCCGGCCAGAGAGAAACGGGGCTCAGCCGGCGAATCGTGCAAGATGCGCTTGCTCACGTACTCGCCCACCGCGGGGCCATGTTTAAAGCCATGTCCTGAACCGCCACCTGCGATCCAAACGTTGTCGAAGCCGGGATGGCGGTCAATCAGAAAATCTCCGTTCCAGGTGTTCTCGTATTGGCAAACGCGGGTCTCAAGTACGGGCGCTTCAGCCAACACGGGAATGTGCTGCCGCAGGTACGCGCGCAATAGATCGAGTGACGCCGGAGCAACCACGCGCGAACCGCCGTCGGGATCAAACTCTTCGCCATGGCGATCAAAAGCAATTTTGAAGCCTCGACTCTCGATATCGGGCAGCGCGTAAGGACGTTCAGCATGCGTGTGATGCAACCAGACCGGCATGGCCGGAGGCTGGAAGGCGGCATTGCCCGCGGGCGGTCCAAGAAAAAAGACTTCCTGCCGGGTGGGAAAGATGCGATCGCCCAGAAGATCAGGGAACAGCTTGGGAAGCCAGGGCCCGCATGCATATATAAAGATACCGGCAGACAGGCTGAGGCCGGAAGTGGTCTTGATCTGCGCCAGCCTGCCCGCGCCGTGCGGAGTGGCAGCGGCAGCCTGGAAGTAGTCCAGTCCATTTTGGCGCGCGTCGTCAACCAGCGCCTGCACGGACTGGCGGGCCATGAGCACGCCGCTCTCCGGTTCCAGCACGCCCCAGGTGATGTCTGGAAAAGTCATTTGCGGATAACGCCGGCTGATTTCCGCGGCAGTCAACTTCTCGCAGGCAACGCCGTTTCGGTTCAGGACGTCCCACAGTCCCTGGGTGTAAGGATCTGCGTCATGACTCAGCCAAAGCACGCCGGTGCGACGAAACAGATTCAAGCCCACGCGCGCCGCAAGCTCCTGCCATGCCGGCAACGAACGTAAAGACCAGCGAGTGTACAGTTCGTCCGGCCCGTAGCCCATGCGGATCACGCGGGTCTCGCCGCCGGAACTGGCGCGGCCGCTGGCCGGGCCGTAGGCATCTATGAGCGCGACCGAAGCGCCGCTGCGGCGAAGGTAGTGCGCCGTCCACGCGCCGAACACTCCGGCGCCAATCACCGCGAAATCGTAGGTTCTACTCATTGCTTTGCTTGTCCTTGTTGGGCGCGATGCTCTTGGGCACCATGCTCTTGTCCACGATTGAAGATCAGTTGGGCGGTCACCAGGTCTTCCAGAGCACAGCCCACGCTTTTGAACAGCGTGATGTCATCCGCGTGCGCTCTTCCCTGCTTCTTGGCGGCAGCAATTTCGTGCAAGTCGGCGATGATATTGTCGCGGCCGATGACGCCTCTGTGCAGGGGAATCAGCAAATCTCCGGCTTCGGCCATGGCGCCGTCATAGGTATCCACCACCAGGCGAGAGCGGCGCGCAGTTTCGTCGTCCACTTCACGCGTCTCGGGTTGAAAGGCACCCACCAGATTCAGATGCGTCCCCGGACGCAGCCACCGGCCGTCGAACAGCGGAGTGCGGGCGTTGGTGCAAGTACAAATCACATCTGACTCCCGGGCGCAGGTCTCGGCGCTTACAGGCTGAACTTCAATTCCCAGGTCCCGATGAATCTTGCGGCAGAATTGCTTTAAGTCACTTCGGCCGGAGCCACATACCAGGAATCGCCGGAAGTTCCGCACGCGCGGGACCGCGGTGAAGTGGGCGATAGCCTGGCGTCCGCTGCCAAAAATGCCCAGGGTCTCAACATCGGTCCGCGCCAGCAGGTCAGTGGCGACGGCGGATGTGGCGGCGGTGCGCAGGTCGGTGAGCCAGTTGGCTTCCATGCGGGCCAACGGTATGCCGGTGGCAGGATCAAGCAGTTCGTAAAACGCGTGCACGCCGGCGCGGGCGCTCACGCCCACAATCTTGACTCCCGCAGCTTTCAGGACCGAGTCATAACACGGCATGACCAGCATGATGGCGCCGCCGGCAAGCTCGAGCGAAGTGCGCTTGGGCATGCGCAACGTTGAAGCGAAGTCGCGGGCAAACGCGGCGCGCAGAGCGCGAATGACTTCATCAACGTCCGCCAGCGAGCGAACCTGCTCTTCAGAAAAGGATTTCATCTTCAGCAACCCAGAGGAACGTACCGAACGAAGCAGACCCAACCCGAGGCTACACTGTGGCCCAGGCTGATCCCGTGTTGCGAACAAACTCCCGCTTGTACCACTCGACGGTGCGGCGCAGGCCCTCTTCAAACTCCACCAGGGTCTTGTAGCCCATAGCTTTCTCAGCGCGCGAAATATCCGCCAGGGAATCGCGCACGTCACCGCTGCTGGGCGCGGCGTACAGCGCGCCGCGGCGGAAGCCGGTCAGTTCTTGAAGCATTGCGTACAGGTCATTCACGCTGAAATTTTTCCCGGCAGCAACGTTAAAGACTCCGCCCACAACTTTTTCCGCGGGCGCGGCGCAAGCCAGCAGGTTGGCGGACACCACGTTGTCCACGTAGGTGAAGTCGCGGCTCTGCTTGCCGTCGCCATAAATGGTGGGCTGTTCGCCGGCCAGGATGGCACGGATAAATTTGGGAATCACCGCCGCGTAGGGCGACGTGGGATGCTGACGAGGGCCAAAGACATTGAAGTAACGCAGGCCCACCGTCTCCAGGGACATCAAGCGGAAAAAGCTCTGGGCGTAAAGCTCGCCGGCATATTTGGAAACCGCGTACGGAGAAATGGGATTACAAACCATGTTCTCGCGCTTGGGCAGAACGGACGTATCGCCGTAAACCGAGGAAGAACTCGCATAGATGACGCGCTTCACCCGGGCAGCGCGCGCCGCCTGCAGGACCTGCAGCGTGCCCACCACGTTGGCCTGGTTGCTGCCCACCGGGTCTTCCAGCGACCGCGGGACTGATCCCAGCGCCGCCTGGTGCAGCACGAAATCTACATTGCGGCAAGCCGCTTCGATGGCGGCTGCGTCGGTAATGTCGGCTTCACGCAGGTCAATCTTGTCCAGGATGCCGGCCAGGTTCTCCGGGCGGCCGTGGCGAAAGTCGTCAATGCCGCGGACTTCTTCGCCCCGCGCGACCAGCGCGTGGGCAATGTTCGATCCGATAAACCCGGCAATGCCGGTGATCAGATACCTAGCCATTGCCAACGAGAATAGCACGGTGCGCGCGAAGACATGGCGCGTCCGTGGACTGGAGAACCACCGATGGCAAATCGCAAACGGGCCTTGGACTGTCGACGGCTATTTGCTCTTGCCAGCTTTCTTGCCGGCGCGCCCCAGAATTCTCCGCACTTTTTTGGGCGAAACTTTCAAGACCGTGGCCACGCGCTGCACTTTCTTCCCTTCTTTTTCCCAGACCCGGGGAATCACCAGTTCAGCGAACTCTTCCGCCAGCTTCTGGAAGCTCTTGCCATCGGTGACGCCTTGCGACCAGGCGCGCAATTTCTGGTCAATGTTGCCGCGAGACGTCAGCTTTTGCCTTAAGAGCTGCATCTCGTGGCTGACGTCCTCGTCGTGGGCCGTCCTCATCAGAGACGCGGCCTGGTCCAGGCAATGCCGGGCATCGTCCGGATCATGGGTGGCGGGATTGCACGCGGTCAAGCCGCGCCAAATGTAAGCGCGGGCCCGCAGGCGCTGGTTCTGGGTGTGCATGGCAGATTCCACCGCCTCGCGCGCGTAGTCGCGCGCCGCCTGCACGTGTTCCCAGGTGCGCGTGCTGTCTTCAATCTGTTCGTCCATCTGCGCTTGCTCCACCTTGCACTGCAACAGCCGCGCCCGCGCCATGGCGATGTAGTCATGATGCTCCTTGGCCACCGCCAAGGACTGCGCGCCCTGCTGGGCGGCCAGGTCGAGCTCGCCGGTGTCGAGGTAAAGCAGCCCGCGGCCCTCGAAAACGTTGGCGATCCCGTGATGATGATTGTGGTGCCGGTAGATTTTCTCGGCCTGGTCCAGATTGGCAAAAGCCTGGCTGCGCAGTTCTTCGTACTGGGCGCGGTCGCCCGCTGTGCCGCCGGTCCGCGCCGGAGCTTTGGCGGCGCCCTTGGATTTGCCGCTGCGGCGGCGTTGGGCCTCCGCGTCCATCTTGTGCATGATTTGCTGGGCGATGAGCCGCTGCACGTAAGCCACGTTGGCGAGGGAGCGCGCCAGGTTGCGATGCTGGGGATTGCGCCGGCGAAAGTGTTCAATCGCGCGGTTGAAGAACTGCAGCGCCTGCTTGTGCTGCCCCTGGCGGCGGATCATGCGCCCGTGCGCTGAATAAATGTTGCCCAGGGTGATGTCATCGTCGGTGGAGCGCAGCACGGTTTCCGCCTGGTCCAGAATGCCGGCGGCCTCGCGCCATTGCCCTTTCTGAAAGAAGAGCCAGCTTTCCAGCACGCGCATGACGGCGGCCATGCGGGGGAATCCCAGGGCCATGGCCAGCTCGCGGCCTCCAGAGGCGCGCTTCAGCGCTTCATCATATTCACCCTTCTTGCGGCGGCATCGCGCATTCCAGAAGCCGGCTATGGCGATCACTTCCTTGTCTTCAATCTCACCTTGCAGGGAAAGTACCAGGTCAAAATGGCCTAGGGCATCGTCAGGCTGGTCGCGCAGCAGGGCGAGAAGACCTTCGGCCATGCGCAGATGGACGTAATCGCTTACTGCGAGTCTTCCGCGCTGCTCCTTGGGAAAACGCGCGAGCAGTTGTTCCACCAGTTCCGGACCGCGATAGCCAACGTCCACCCATTGGGCCACCGCACCCACCAGGGCCGCAGCGTTGCGCTGGCCGGGCTCCAATTGTTCGAAGAGGGACGAGTGGGCGCCGAGCAGCGCGATGCCGCTGGAAACCTGCCGGGTGACAAGGTTCTCGCGCAACTGCTGCAGAAGCGAGTCCGGAATGTCCGGGAGTTTACTGACGTTGCTGAAAGCGCCGGCCACGGAGGAATCATAGCTGGGAGACGGAGAAGCGGACAAGGCGATGGCGGGCGATGCCGGCAACGGCTCCGCGCCGCCGTGCGGAAAGCCGCTTCCCTAGAGGGTTTCCGCGCTTTTCCCGGCGCACGCGCAGTAAGCTGCGGCGACGCCGAATGTCCGCTTTGGCCGACTCGTCCGAATCGGACGAGCTGATTTTGCTGCGGCGTAAAGCTGCCGTTAAATGGGTAGTGGACACACCCAAGTCTGACGATCAGCAGGAGACAAGAAAATGCAGAATCAACACGACGAAGTTCGACTGAAAAATGCCTGGGCCAACGACCCGCGCTGGCAAGACACCACCCGGCCCTATTCACCCAAAGACGTGGTGCGGCTGCGCGGCACCATCCACATTGAGCATTCGCTGGCGCGGCTGGGCGCAGAACGGTTCTGGGACCTGCTGCACAAAGAACCCTACGTATCCGGGCTGGGCGCGTTGACGGGCAACCAGGCGCTGCAGCAGGTGCAGGCCGGGCTGCAAACCATTTACCTGAGCGGCTGGCAGGTGGCCGGCGATGCCAACCTGGCCGGACAGATGTATCCCGACCAGAGTCTGTATCCATCGAACAGCGTGCCCGCAGTGGTGAAGGAAATCAACAACGCCTTCCTGCGTGCCGACCAGATCCATTACGCCGAAGGCAAGAACGGAATGTATTGGTTCGCGCCCATCGTGGCCGACGCCGAAGCCGGCTTTGGCGGCCCGTTGAACGCTTTCGAACTGATGAAATCCATGATTGATGCGGGCGCTGGCGGCGTCCACTTTGAAGACCAACTGGCTTCCGCCAAGAAATGCGGACACCTTGGCGGCAAAGTGCTGGTTCCGGCGCAAGAGTTCGTGCAAAAGCTGGTGGCGGCGCGGCTGGCGGCTGACATTCTTGGCGTACCTACGGTGCTGATCGCACGCACGGACGCCAACGGCGCCCGGCTACTGACCGGCGACAGCGATATTCGCGACGTCGAGTTCCTCACCGGCGAACGCACGCCGGACGGGTTCCTGGGTTACAAAGGCGGATTGGACGCGGCCATCAGCCGCGGGTTGATCTACGCGCCTTATGTTGATCTGCTGTGGTGTGAAACCTCAGAGCCCAACCTGGAAGAAGCCAGGCGCTTTGCCGAAGGCATCCATGCCAAGTTCCCCGGCAAGATGCTGGCGTATAACTGCTCGCCTTCCTTCCATTGGAAGCGCAAGCTGGATGACGCCACCATCGCCAGGTTCCAGCGTGAGCTGGCGGCCATGGGATACAAGTACCAGTTCGTGACCCTGGCCGGCTTCCACGCGCTGAATCACAGCATGTTTGAACTGGCGAGCCAGTTCGCCAAGGAAGGCATGTCCGCATATTCGCGGCTGCAGGAGCGGGAGTTTGAAAGCGCCGACAAGGACGGCTATAGCGCAGTCCGCCACCAGCGTTTTGTTGGCACCGGCTACTTTGACGACATCACGCAAACCCTGGCCAACGGGCAAGCGTCCACCACCGCCATGGAAGGATCCACGGAGACGGAACAATTCAGTACGGAACAATTCAATCTGGAAAAAGCTGGGTAAGCCTGCTGTAAGTTGTCTCCTTGGGTGAAGGCCCTCTTGCTTCCGGCAGGAGGGCCTTTTTGTTTAGGGTTGCCTCGATGAGGCGGCCACGTTTGCCGGAACACACCGCCGCACGGCGATGCACTGCGCATCGCAAGCGCGGCCGAGAAAAAAGCGCCCGAGCAAGGATCTGCCTCCGCCTTGCTACAGCGTAGCGGCGCGGAGGAATCCGGCATGGACAAGCATCGTTCAAATCACTTGCAGGTGGATCCGTCGCTCCACCAACCATCGATACGGCCTCTATGCGGGCCATGATTCTTTCTGCCGACGTCCAATGCCGGAAAGCTTGCCGGGATGTTAAGCAGCCCCGCTGCTGGCGCGGGGGAGCGCCCAATCAACCCTGCGGTCTGAATTCATTCGACAGGATGCGAATTATTCGACCAGGGGGTCACGCGGGCTGCCCTCATTGCGAGTGATCTCCGGATACGGCGTGTTGGTACGCAGCATCCAGTAGAGTCGGATTGCCAGCTTGCGAGCTGCCGCCACCGTGGCCACCGCTTTTGGCCTCTGATGGCAACGATCTAGGTATTGCTGTCGAAATTCCGGATCATAGCGGACGGCGGACCGCGTGGCTTCCACCAGCAAGGTTCGCACCAGCCGGTTGCCTTGCTTGCTGATCGGCCCCAGGCGCTGCTGTCCTCCGGAGGAATGCTCGCGCGGGATCAGTCCCAGATAGCTGGCGACCTGCTTGCCCCGGGGAAAACGCCCGACGTCACCCAGCGCCAGAACAAAAGCCAGCGACGTTACCGGCCCCACTCCGGGCTGAGTCATCAAGAGACGGGCTCTTTCGTTGGCCTGGGCCGCTTCGGCGATCGCGCGATCCAGCAAACCCATTTGTTGGTCCATGACGGCCAGCAGCCCCAGCAAGTCACCTCGCCGGCGGCTGGCCCAAGGTTTGAGCGGAAGCCGGCGCAGCAGCTCTCTCCCAGCCTTGCTCCACAGCTGCCCTTTTTTCTGCACTCCCTGGTCAAGCGCCAGATGCTGCAGCTCATTCTTCACCCGCGTGCGCATATTCACCAGGCGATGGCGATGCACCAGCAACTGGCGCTGGTCACGCTCTTCCTGGGAAGGCAGCCAGATGCGCGGGAAACGGCCTTCCACCAGCAAGGTCAGCAGATGCAGGGCGTCGCGCTTGTCGGTCTTTTGGCGGCGAACGCTGCTGGCGCGCACTTGCGCCGCATCCCCAACCCATACTTCGTGTCCCAAGGCCGTTACCATATCTACAAACCAATGGCTGTTCCCGGTTGACTCCAGCCCAACCAGCGCGGGCGGCAGCTGGCGGTAATAACTTTCAGCTTGACCGGAAGAATGCACCAGTTTTTTCAGTCCATTTTCTCCGGTCTCAGTGTTCAGCCAGGCAATCTGCTGCCAGCTGGGATGAAAATCGCACCCAATGATGATCATGCCCGCCTCCTGCTTTCCGCGCGCCGGCAAACGAACAGAGAGCCGGCAGAACGGGACCTTGCGCGCAAGAGCAAACGAGATGCATTCTTCACGTTGAGTAAGAGATGACGTCTAGAACTATCTGGCCCAGGACTATATGGTAGTAGTTCACGGAGAACAGCGAAGTGCGTGTCTATCATTTTATAAATAGCTCCGATAAAGATAGACGGGATTATAGCTTACAGGCTAGCTAACACATATAATATTACTAAGCAGATATAGTCATACTATGAAGCAATCCTTGTATATAGACTATAGGCAACCAGGCGATCGTTTGATTATCTAAAGAAGCGTAACTATCAAGCTAGTTTCTGGTTTTATGTGTTTTGGCGCTTTTCGACATATAAACTGCTGCACGCGATGGACAGGTCAAGGCACAATCTCTACCGGAAAAGGTCGCGAATCTTGGCTTCGCGAAAGGCGAAGATCTTTTCCAAGTCGCGTTGCACGAAGAGAAGGCGCGCCACGCGGCCCAGGACACCCAAGGGCAGCTGGTAGAGTACTTCATCCACGATGCGCGTGGCATCGCCTTCGGCGATGAAGCGATGGGTGTGGCGCCACAGCTTGTACGGGCCGCGCAACTGCAAATCCACGAATCTGTTCGGCGGGTCCCAGTCAAGGATCTCGCTGGTCCAGCGCAACGGCAAGCCGCGCATGCGCAGCGCGTAATGGATGCGAGTTCCCCTTTGCACCGGTTGGGGTGCGACGGCAAGAATCTTGAAGTGCACCCAGTCCGGTGTGAGGACTTCCAGATTTTCCGCGCGGGCGAAGAAAGAAAACACTTCATCCAGCTTGCGCGGCACCGCTTGAACGTGCAGAAAGGTATAGCCCTTTTCATTCATCGCGCCCGGTTCCTTTGAATCTGCGATTTGCGCACAGCCGCAATGCCCTCGCCAATGCCATCATACCTTCCGCGGCAATCCAGCAACAAACAACCCGGCCTCCAGCCAAGGCTTTTGCTGATTCGTGCACGGTCTGTGTACACTGCGGAGTGCCATGTCCTCACGATTTGTCATCTCACGACGACTTGCCATCATCACCTTGACGCTATTGAGCTGGACCGCGGCCGTGGCGCAATGCTGTCCGGAAAAGCCGTCCGCTGAAAAGCGCCTGGCGTTGTGGCAGAAGCTGCAAGCCGACCTTCGCCAGGTGGACCAGAACCTGGACGGCGTGATGGGCCTGGCGGTCAAGGACCTGTCATCGGGCGAAGAGTTCTTCATCCACGGTGACGAGATCATGCCGCAGGCCAGTTCCATCAAGATCGCCGTACTGGCCAACCTCTACCAGCAGGCGCAGCGCGGCAAGATCAAGCTGACGGACGAATACGTTGTCCGCAAAGAAGACCAGGTCCCTGGCAGCGACATTATGATGGGCCTTACGCCGGGCGTGACGCGACTGACCCTGCGCGACCTGGCCACCATGATGGTAGCGGTGAGCGACAACAGCGCCACCAACGTGCTGATTGAACGGTTGGGGATGGAGAACGTGAACGCGATGCTGGAAAATTCCGGGCTCCATGCCACGCGACTGCGCCGCAAGATGATGGCCTTGAAGGCCGCTTCTGAAGGCCGCGAAAACGTCTCAACGCCGCGCGAGATGATGACCCTGCTGGAATTGCTGCATGGCGGCAAGCTGCTGAACACGGCGATGACTGAGGATTTCTTCCGCGTATTGACCACGCACAAAGAAAGCTCCATGCTGCAGGGCCTGCCTGATGATGCCGTCGCCGCCAACAAGCCGGGCGAACTGGAAGCGGTGCGCAACGACTCAGGGATCGTCTTCATCAAGAACCGTCCTTATATCCTGTGCGTGATGACAACTTACCTGAAAGACGAGCGGGATGGCGCGGCAGCCATCCGCAAGATCGCGTCTTTAACTTATAGTTATTTTGATCGCGTGGCCCGCGCGTCCGACTATGGCCGCGTGGTATCGCCAAAGTAGAATGACTCGAATGAGCGTGCAGGCAAGCCCGGTGCGAAAAGCAATCTTGATTCTGATGATGGCTTTCTCCGTCTGCGGCCAGACGCAGTGGAAGAAGACGCCGCTCGAACGGCCGGCATGGATCAATCCGAATCTGTACCGCGCGGACGCCGACGCACCCAAGGAAATCCGCGAGGCCATTGCTTCGGCAACCAAGAACAACAAGCGCATCCTGCTGGTCTTTGGCGCCAACTGGTGCCTGGACTGCCACGTGCTGGACCGCGCCTTCCACCAGCCCAGAGTCGCGCCCTTGTTGGAGAGCAACTTTGTGGTGGTCCACGTGGACGTGGGTGAATACAACAAGAACCTGGACCTGGCCAAAAAATACCGCGTCAACCTGAATAAGGGCGTCCCTTCGCTAGCTGTGCTGGGACTTCACGGCGCGGTACTTTTCTCTACCAGCGAATTTGAAAAAACGCAGGGTAAGAATGAAGAGGATGTCGTCGTGTTTCTCAATACCTGGAAGCCGAAATCAGCGAGGCATTAGAGCCAGTCGGTTGTCGGCGAACGGGCACTCGCGCTGCGTCCCAGCAAGGCAAGGCACCGACTATGATATTCTCCTACTTCATATGCCTCTAAAATCAAGCTTGATCGCGGTTCTTCTGGCGCTGTGTTCCGCCGCGCCAGCGCAACAGCCCACGGCAAGTCCGCGGTCCAACCCGCCAGCGCCAGCGCAGCCACAGCCCGTCCAGCCGGCAGATGATGACGCAAAAACACAGGCTGCAGCCGTCAAGACCGGGCAGGCCACCATCAATTGGGACAAGGCGAGCACCCAGGGCGTGAAGGCGCGACTGGAATTGATCAAGCAAGGCACGGTGCAAGGCAAGCCGTTTGTAGATTACCGGCTGAAGGTGGATGGCGCGCCTCATGACAAACGCTACAAATTGTTCGTGTGGCCGGTGACCATCACCAGTCCCATTCAAATGATGGACGGGCTGGCCGTGGGGAATGACGGGACGGTCATGTGTCCGGCTGATTCCACGCGCACCTGCGCCCAGCGCTTTAAAGGAACAGAGGTGCACCTTACCTACCGGCCGGAGATTGGGGAAATCTACCGCCAGGCTTTGATTTCCGAAGACGACCAGTCGCGGATATTCTTCTCGATTGTTCCTGCTCCCATTACTCACAGCGACAAGGCATGCAGCCTGGAGGCCGTCCGTCTGAGTCCTTCCTTCGAACTGGCGCTGATCCGCGGACGAGGATTCAAGCCGGGAGAAGCTATCAGCGTACACACACAGTCCTACCAGGACATCCACAACGAGCCGGCGAAAGCGGACGCTCAGGGCGAATTCTTCCTGACCATCACTCCGCCGGTGAAGGGCAGGACTACCGGCGTGATTGAGGTCGCGGCCAAGAGCGCGAGTTGCGCTCCGCTCATCTCGTTTAACTGGGGGCTGTGAGGATTTTACGGCTTCGCCTTGGGCTTGTCCTTGTCCTTGGCCGGTTCGCTCCTGGTGGCGGTGAAGGTGCCGCTGGCCTGGCCGCCGTAGTCCACCGTGCCTTCCATCTT